>JACRDR010000171.1 GCA_016212845.1 Elusimicrobiota bacterium | reverse complement strand
TAAATCTTGTTTCCCTAGCAGCGTCCTCGCTGTAATCGGAAGACGTGCTCTACGATTTCATCGATACGCAAAGTAGAACGGTGGTCGTCTGTCCTCAATGTCAAAGAATTTACTTGGAGACCGGTGTTAAAACCAAGGAATATCAGGCATACAAGAAGGAAGACAGCTGAACTTCTGGAATTCAGGCATAGATAGGCTAATTTTAAGATAGCCCGTCTTCTGTTTCTCGGCCGCCCTGAAAATGGCCCGCCCGGGGCCTTGCGGTCCCGGGCGAGCGCTCCTGGTGGGGTCGACGCGGACGGCTGTCATCTGGAGGATGTCTTCTGCCGCGCCTGAGTTAATTCTAGCCGGATCACATCACGAAAAGATTGCGGGCCCGTTAAATCGCCGTTAAGGCGGCGTGGCGGATTCGGCCCTTATATTCCATAATAACGGCGATGAAGCCCGAAGGGCGGCGTCTCGTCTCGCTGCTGTTCGCCGCGGCCGCCGCGTTCGTTTTCAGCGCTTGCGGCGGCGACGTGGATCTGCGCATGGACGCCTACCCCGAGGCGTACCGGGCGGCGCCGGGCTCCCTGGCGATGTCCACGTCCACTCCCGTCGGCCAGACGGTCGACGCCCAGATCACCGCCAGCCTCGTCAAGCTCGCCGAGAGCCACCGCAACTTCACGCGCAACCTGTCGACGGCGACGAGCGGCACGCCCGAGGGGGACATCCTGCTCGTCGGCTCGCCGATCGGCTACAACCTGCGCAACCGCTTCCTGAATTTGGGCATCCCGCTGTCCGAGGCCTTCGCCTCGAACACCGACCCCGTCTTCCGGGCCCAGCTCATCGAGCTGGCCCGCTGGGACCGCGACGACGAGTCGCGCGCGTCGGCCCTGCTGGCCCTGGCGCGCTGGCACGACCTCTCCCACCTGCAGATCTTCAACGAGGCGCTGGTCCACCTCAACCCGGGCGTGCGTTTCGCCGCGCTGGAGGCGCTGGTCGTCTGGAATCACCCGCGCGAGGCCATGGTCCTGCTCGGCGCCGCCGCCGAGCGCGACACCGAGCCCCTGCTGCGCGTGTACGCCTCCGCGGGGCTGGCGCGCCTGGGCGATCCCGCCGGGCTGGCCCGGCTGCGCCAGTACCTGAACGATCCCTCGTGGCTGGTCAAGGCCATGGCCGCCAAGTACATCGGCGAGCTGGGCACCGCCGAGGACTACGCGATCCTGCTCAACCGCCTCGACGGCGAGATGGGCAACGACTTCGTCGTCGCCGAGTACTGCGTGTCCGCGCTGAAGCTGTACCCGAAGAAGAAGGCCGCCGACGACAAGGCCCTCCCGGCCAAGGCCACGCGCGTCGAGTCGAAGCCGGTCGGCGGCAACCTGGTGCTCGACTCCGAGATGGCCTTCCAGCTGGAGCCGCTGGTCGTCACCGCGCCGCGCGTGCAGGCGCAGGTGGACCTGATCGACCCGCGCATCAACCAGCAGCTGCTGCGCCTGCTCCAGCAGCGCATGGACGCGCGGCCGGACTCGGCGGCCCAGCTCGACGCGTCGATCGGCAATCTCAACAAATTGACGACCTTGACGGGCTACAACCTCCAGACGCGCTACACCGAGCTGGGCTTCCTGCTCACCGAAGGCCTGGCCGGGACGACGGACTACCAGCTCCAGTCGGAGTTGGAGAAAGTCGTGCGCCTGGGCACGAACGTGCAGACCCGCGCCGCGGCCATGGTCGCGCTGGCCTACGCCAAGGACCGGCGCTACCTGTCGCTGTTCCAGAACGGCCTGCAGGACCCGAACCTGACCGTCCGCTTCGCCGCGCTCGAGTCCCTGCTGGCGATGGGCGACTCGTCGGTCCAGCTGCAGCTGGGCACCGTCGCGCGCACCGACGCCTCGGTGCCCGTGCGCATCTACGCCGCCGCCGCGATGTGGCGGATGGGCGACATCTTCGGCCGCGAGATCCTTCTGCGGCTCTATCAGGACCAGAACTGGTTCGTGCGCGCGATGACGGACCACTACCTCGGCGAGATGGGCGGCGGCGACGAGTACCGCCGCCTGCAGCGCGAGCTGGACGGCGAGCAGGACCCGGCCGTGAAGGCCGAGATCCTGGTCGCGCTGGTGAAGCTGAACCCGAAAAAGGACCAATGAAATCACTCCTGATGACGCTGGCGATGTCGGGCGCGGATTGGGTGATCTGGGCGCTGGCCGCGGCCTCCGTCGGCGCGGTGGCGGCGATCATCGACCGCTTCCGCCTCCTCAAGGACGAGGCCGCGGCGCTGGCCGCCCTGCGCGCTCCGTTCCTGAAGGCGCTGGACGCCGACGACCTGGACGCCGCGCGCAAGGCGCTCGACGCGCATCCCGGCTGCGCCGCGCGCGCCTTGGGAGAGACGTTGGGCAGCCTGCCGCGCGGGCCCGAGGCGGCGGGCGAGCACCTGCTCGCCGCGCTGTCCGACGAGCGCCGTCGCCTGGAGTACCGGATGCTCCTGCTCGGCACCTTGGGCAACAATGCCCCGTTCATCGGCCTGTTCGGCACGGTGCTGGGCGTCATCAAGGCCTTCCACGACCTGGCGCAGAGCGGCGCGGGCCCGGAGGTCGTCATGGCCGGCCTGTCCGAGGCGCTGGTCGCCACCGCGGTCGGGCTTCTCGTCGCTTTGCCGTGCGTGTTCGCCTTCAACGCGCTGACCAAGCGCGTCAAGGACTTGATCGGCGAGACCGAGGCGCTCGGCCGCCGCCTGGGCGCGTCCTCGCGCGCCGAGGCCAAGCGCCGCTAGGAGCCGCGTGCAAGCCAACGACGACGTCGAGAGCGCGATCACCGGGATCAACGTCACGCCCCTGGTCGACGTGACCTTGGTCATCCTGATCATCATGATGGCGACCGCTCCGATGATC
>JACRDR010000159.1 GCA_016212845.1 Elusimicrobiota bacterium | reverse complement strand
GTAGGTCTTCGCCTCTTCGGCCGACAGGTAGAAGTTCCGCTCGCCGTCGCGCGCGATCTTCTCGACGGGCTGGCCGGTGTGGCGGGCCAGGACCTCGTTGAGGATCTTCTTGGTGAGCCCCATCTCCTTCGCCTCGACCTCGATGTCGGTCGCCTGGCCGGAGATGCCGCCGCCGGAGATGAGCGGCTGGTGGATCATGATGCGCGACTGCGGCAGCGCGAAGCGGCGGCCCTTGGTGCCCGCGGCGAGGAGAACCGCGCCGAAGCTCATGGCCATGCCGATGCAGATCGTCGTGATCGGCGACTTGATGTACTGCATCGTGTCGTAGACCGCGAGGCCGGCCGTGACCATGCCGCCGGGAGAGTTGATGTAGAGGTTGATGTCCTTGTCGGAATCCTCGGAGTCCAAATAGAGGAGCTGCGCGATGAGGACGTTGGCGGTGTCGGTGGTGATCTCGCCCTCGTAGCCGCCGACGAAGATGATCCGGTCCTTCAGGAGGCGGGAGTAGATGTCGTAGCCGACGACCGAGCCTTGGTTCGAGCGCTCGATGACCTGCGGAACGAGGAAGTTCATCGCGTTGGGCATTGCGTTTCTCTCCGGTGCGTGCCAGGCCTCACGTTGCGCCGATAGATCGAGGCCTGGCTCGCTACCGCTTATTTAACAACTTTGGAGGTCGGTTTTCACGCCGCCGGAAGGCGCAGCTTGAACGTGGAGCCGTCCACGTGCTCGAGCGAGCCGCCGTGCTTTTCGACGAACTTCTTGGCGGTGACGAGGCCGAGGCCCATGCCGCGAGGCTTGGTCGAGAAGAAGGGTTCGAACATCCGCCCCTTCGCCTCCATCGTGAGGCCGGGACCGGAGTCCTTTACGACGAACTCGACGTTCCCGCCCAAGGCCGAGACCTCGACGTTCACCGTGCCGCCGCCTTCGCCGAGCGCGTCGTACGCATTGTCGAGCAGGCGGCCGAGGGCGCCCTGGGCGATCTCGCGGTCGGCCTTCACCTTCGCGTCCTTGACCTTCGCCGAGACCTTGACCTTGGCCGGAGCCTTCTTGACGAGCAAAACCGCGTCGACGAGCTCCTTGGCGGAAACGGCTTGGACGTTCACCTCGAGCGGGCGAGCGTAGGCGAGCATCTGGCCGATCATGTCGTTGGCGCGCTTCACTTCTTCCTCGACGATCCTGAGGTGCTTTTGGACCTTGGCGTCGGACGACTCCCCGACCTTCATCTTGATGAAGTAGACCGAGTTGTTGATGACGGCGAGCGGATTGCGGATCTCGTGCGCGATGACGTTCGCCATCCGCTCGATGGGGGGCTGCTTGGAGTCGGACGCCATGCGGCCGATTATAGATTACTTCGCGCGGCTTTCGAGCCCCTTGAGCAGGTGCTGCAGCTCGTGCGCGTGCGCCTCCTCGTCGGCCAGCAAATCCTCGATGAGGCCGCGCGTCGTCGGATCGCCGTCCCCGATCCAGCGGACGAGCTCGAGATAGCTGTCGATGACGATCCGCTCCGCCACCAAGTCCTCCTTGATCATCTCGACTAGGGACGAACCTTCCTTATATTCGGTGAGGCTGCGAGCCGTGAGGCTGTCGGGCATGAAGTCCGGCTTCCCGCCCAGCTGGGAGATGCGCTCCGCCAGGCGGTCGGCGTGCTCCTGCTCGCTCTTGGCGTGCTCGAGGAACTCCTCGGCGATGGAGGCGGAATCGAGACCCGCCGCCTCGTAGTAGTGGAACTTGTAGCGGAGCACGCAGACGATCTCGGTGGCGAGGGAGTCGTTGAGCACCTTGATGAGCTGCTGCCGGTCGCCCTTGAAGCCCTCCGTCACCGCGCCCTGCTCCATGTGCCTTCGAGCGCGCTCGCGGATAGCGCGTACGTCGGTGAGGAACTTGAGTTTGCCGTTGTTCATGCGGATAGGATAAGCCGTCCGCGCGCGCCTTCCCAAGCCGGTTTCCGTGACGATTTCGGCGCGTCCGTGTGGACGGGGCCGCGCCGAAATTGGTTTAATGCCCCGTCGCACCGTGCCAGGGTAGCTCAGTGGTAGAGCACCGGTCTGAAAAACCGGGTGTCGTCGGTTCGATCCCGACCCCTGGCACCATTCTTTTCCCCCTTCGGCAGTACCGAACTTTTACCGTTCGAAAAGCGGGGTTTTGCCCGGCCCGGCTAAGCTCAGGATATGGAACTCCTGATCTCCCCCGCCGAGCTCGAGAAGGCGCGTTCCGCCGGCGCGGCTAAGCCCGAGTCCCGCCCGCAGAGCTCGAATTGGGCCGGAGCGGTGTTCGCGGCGGGGATGGTGTCCTTCCTTTCGCTGCAGCGCCCCGCTCCCAAGGCGGCGCCCGAAGCCCCGGCGCTGCCGGTTCCCGAGACCCGGACCCAGGCCGCCTCCGACGTTCTCGTCCCTTTTTCCACGGAGCCGAAGCTCGTCGCGCAGTACGAAGACGGACTCGTGCCGTTCTCCGTGTTCTCCCCCATCGTCAACGAGGGGCCCCTTCCCGAGGCGCCGGCCGCGCACCCGCTGATGACGAAGGCGGCCGCGTTCCGCCAGGCGCCTGATTTCGATCCGGCTATCGGCGAGCGCCCGGCGCAGCCGATGGTCGAGCACGCCGCCCGCAAACGCGACCGCCTCGCGCCCATATCGCTCTTCGGCGGCCGGCGGCTCCCCGACCTCTCGAGCCGCGAGGCGCTCGACGCCCGCGCGGCCCGCGGCGCGGCGATGTGGGGCGCGCTCGGAGGCGCC
>JACRDR010000165.1 GCA_016212845.1 Elusimicrobiota bacterium | reverse complement strand
CCGTGTTAGAGCGGTCGCTGGGCTCCTGGCTTTTCCGGCTCGCCGGCGGACGTCGCTGCGACCGCACGCGCACCGACATGGGCTGGGAGATCGCGCCCGAGGGCTTCGAGCGCGTCGTGAGCTCCTACTGGCAGGCGTACCGCACGCCGATCCTCATCACCGAGAACGGGATCGCGGACGCGACCGGCGCGCGCCGCGAAGCCTATATCCGCGACCACCTCGCCGCGCTCGGCCGCGCGATGAAGGCGGGCGCGAAGGTCACGGGCTACCTCCACTGGTCGCTCGTCGACAACTACGAGTGGGGCTCGTACAAGCCGAAGTTCGGCCTCTATCACGTCGACAAGAAGAAAGGCTTCGAGCGCGTGCCCGCGCCCGGAGCCGAGTTCTACGCGAGCGTCGCCGCCTCCGGCGAGCTCCAGGAGCCCCAAGTCGTATGAACGACCGCATCCATCTCGAAGGCGTCCGCTGCCGCGCCCGCGTCGGAGTGCCGGACTGGGAGCGCAAGAACCCCCAGCCGATCGAGCTCGACCTGACGCTCGAGCTCGACCTGCGCGAGGCCGCCCGCACCGACGACGTCCGCCATACCGCGGACTACTGGGTCGTCGAGCAGGCGGTGCGCCGGGCGGTGCAGGGGCCGTTTAGGCTCCTCGAGCGTCTCGCCGAAGAGGCGGCCCGCGCCGCGCTGGCCGCTTCGCTAAAGGTGCGCGCCGTGACGGTCCGCGCCGCTAAGCGCCCGGCGGTCATGCCGAAGACCGGCCGCGTGGTCGTGGAAATCCGCCGCGCCCGCGGTGCCCGTTGACCGCTTGACCGTTTCGCGTCCGGGCGCTAGCCTATCGGCATGAACCTGCTTTTCGGCGCGATCCTCCATGCCTTGGCCGTGCCCGTCCTGGCGATCGCGCCGCCCGAGGGCCTCTCGGTCAACGGCTTCGCCTCTCCGGTAGACGAGCCCGCGGTGCTCCCGCGCCGCACGACGCAGGCGAGCCTGCAGTGGGCGCCGGTCGCGGGCGCGCGCGAGTACCACCTGCGCGTCGACACCGACGATCCCCAGTTCCGCGCGCCGCGCCGCGACTGCAATCCTCACGCCCTCTGCCTCGACCACGTGGCGACCACCGTGTTCCCGGTCGAGGTGCGCGCCGGCTATGCGTACAAGTTTTGGGTGCACGCCGCCGACGAGGAATCCATCAGCGAGCCCGCGCACGGCGCCTTCTACGTGGGGGTGCGCCGGCCCGCCGAGCTCGAGGTCGACGGCCATCCGGCCGAGTTCTCCCCCAAGCTGCCCGCGGCGACGCGCGCCGTCACCCTGTCGTGGGGCGCGGTCCCGGGCGCCAAAGAGTACCAGCTCCGCGTCGACACCGACGACCCGGGCGTCAAGAACGGGCCGAACGACTGCGGGCCGCACATGCTCTGCAAAAACCACGTCCCGGCGAACGGGTACCGCATGGTGGTCTCGGCGAACCACGCCTACACCTGGTGGGTCCACGCCGTCGCCGCCAACGGGGAGGCCGGCGACCCGACCGGGGAACTGCGCTTCACCGTGGGCGAGGCCGGGGCCGGCGGCCTGCCCCCGCCTCCCGGGCCGTACGCGGCGCAGGGCGGCGGCTCCAGCTTCTCGACGGCGCAGAAGCTGCTCATGACCTACCACTTCTACTGGTACGACAAGTACTCCGGCGCGCACATGAGGGCGCCCGACGCCCTGCAGGACCACCCGGCGAGCGTCGAGAAGCCGCCGTTCAGCTGGAAATCCCAGGCCTGGTACGAGAAGGAGCTTTCGGACCTCTCCGCCGCCGGCGTCGACGTGATGCTGCCCGTATACTGGGGCTTCCCGAACGGCCAAAAAGAGCTCAACGAGTGGTCCAACGGCGGCCTGGAGACGCTCGTCGCCGCGCAGCGCGCGTTCAAGGCGAAGAAGCTCCCCTCTCCCAAGATCGGCATGTTCTACGATACGAGCACGCTCACGGCGAACCCCAAGGGCAAGCTCGACCTGACGCAGGACGCCGATCGCGAGTTTTTCTGGGGCACGGTCCGAGACTTCTTCTCCCTGATCCCCCCGGAGTTCCGGGCGCGGATCGGCGGACGGCCGGTCGTCGTCTTCTACGCCTCCGACTTCGCCGCGGCGTTCGACGCGGGCGCATTTAAGTACCTGCGCCGCCGCTTCAAGGAGTCTTTCGGCGAGGAGCCCTTTCTCGTCCCCGACGTCTCGTGGCGGGTCGAGGAGGACGCGACGACGCAGTGGGGCGCCTCGCTGCTCGGCTCGACGATCCACGGCATCGCGCAGATCGGCCCGGGCGCCGACGACCGCGCGCTGCACCGGACCGAGGACCACGTTCGCGACCGGCAGGACGGGAATTTCTACGCCCGCAACTGGGAGGCCGCCGCCGGCTCGGGAAGGAACATCGTCGCGATCGAGACGTGGAACGAGTTTCACGAGGGCACCGACATCGCCGACAGCGCGGAGTACGGCACGATGTACATCGCGCTCACGCACCGCTTCGCGAACCTGTGGCGCGGCAAGAAGGCGAACGCCGAGTTCGTCTACGGGAAGTCGGCCGCTCCGTCCTCGGTGACCGCGGGCCAGGCGTTCGAGGCGCGCGTCACCATGAAGAACACCGGGGACACGCCGTGGAGCCGCGCCGCGGTATATCGGCTCGGCTCGCAGGAGCCGCAGGACAACGAGCGCTGGGGCCCGGGACGCGTCGAGCTCGACGAAGGCGAACTGATCCCCCCCGGCGGGCAAAAGACTTTTACGATCAAGGCCAAGGCGCCGCAGACGCCCGGGAAGTACCCGTTCCACTGGCGCATGGTGCAGGAGAACATCAAGGCGGGCGAGCGGCTGTGGCCGGGCCAGTGGTTCGGCGCGACCGAGAAGGCGTTCTTGATCGAGGTGAAGCCCGCCGTGCGTACGGCGCAGTAGCTACGCGCCGTATTCGGCGATCGAGTTGGGCGTCTCCCAAAGGCGCACGGACTTCACGGGGAGCTTTTGCCTCCGGGCGTACTCGAAGATGTGGCGGGCGATGTTTTCCGCGGTCGGGTTCCCCTTCAGCGCGACGAACGGCTCGCCGCGCCTCTTGAACTCCGGGATCAGCGGGTCCTTCTCGTTGAGGATCATGCGGTGGTCGAGCTCCGCGTCCACCCAGCGCTGGACCTTCTCCTTGATCTCGCCGAAGTCGACGACCATGCCGAGCCGGTCGAGCTTGCGGCTCTCGACCTTCACCTCGATCAACCCGTTGTGCCCGTGGAAGAAGCGGCACTTGCCGTCGTAGTTGAGCAGCCGGTGCCCGTAGCAGAAGCCGATGAGGCGCGTGACCGAATAGCTCATGCGATCATCCTCCCGCCGTCGACGTTGATCTCGGCCCCGGTGATGAAGTCGGAGCCTTCGAGCAAAAACAGCACCGCCTGCGCGACGTCCTCCGGCGAGCCGAGCCTTTTGACCAGGGTCGCGTTGATGACCGCCTGCCGGGCTTTCGGGCTGAAGCTTTCGGGCAAAAGCACCGGGCCCGGAAGCACCGCGTTGACCTGGACCTCGGGCGCGAGCGCCTTCGCGAGCGCGGCGTTGAGCGCGAGGAGCCCCGCCTTCGACACGCAGTAGGGGATGTAGTCCGCGTAGGGCCGCTTCCCCGCCCAGTCCGCGATGTTGACGATCTTCCCCTCGCCGTTCTCCTTCATGACGGCGCCGATCTCCTGGCTCAGGAAGAACGGCGCGCGCAGGTTCACGTTCAGATTCGCGTCCCAGTCGGCGGCGGCAACGTCGCCGAAGGGCGTCTTCTCGTAGACCGAGGCGTTGTTGACGAGGACGTGGACGGTCTTAAACTGCTTCACGACCGCCTGCGCCATCTTCTGTACGTCCCGGACGTCGGCGAGGTCGGCCTTAAACAAGAACGCCTCGCGGCCGAAGCTGTCGCGGACCTCGTCGGCGAGGCGCTGCGCCTCGTTGCGCGAGTGGTGGTAGTGGATGGCGATCTTCGCGCCGCGCTGCGCGAGGGCCATCGCGATGCTGCGCCCGACTCTGCGGGCGGCGCCGGTGACGAGTGCAACTTTCCCTTGGAGCCTCATGGCCCGATCCTACTTAATTCGGCGTCCGCGGACGATCATCCGGAAAGTGTCGAGGCCGTAGCGGCGCCTGTCGAAGCCGCCGTAAGCCTTCTCGAAGCGCAGGCCCGCGAGACCGAGCAGGCGGATCAGCTCCGCGAGCGTGTACAGGCGGATGCTGAGGACGGTCTCCTTCCGCCTGCCGTCCTTCATGCGCAGCGTCCGGCGCGTGATCAGACGGCCGCGTTCGAGATCGAACTCCTGGCGGTTGAGAAAGCTCCGTACCGGCCCTTCCCCCTTTTGGAGGAACGACGGCGTAAAATGGCGGATGAGCCATTCTTTGTTGAGGATATCGACGAGCAGGGCGCCGCCGGGCTTCAGCGCGTGCCGGGCGGTCTCGAGCAATGCGAGATCTTCCGCCTCCGTTTGGAAGTAACCGAAGGAGGTGAAGAGGTTGAGGACCGCGTCGAACTTCCGCGGGAAGCGAGCGCGCCGCGCGTCGCCCCGGACGAATTCGGCCGAAACCCCGAGCCTCTCCGCCTCCGCGCGCGCGGCGGCCACCAGCGACGCCTGGTACTCGAGGCCGGTGACGCGATAGCCCCGGCCCGCGAGGACCAGCGAATGGCGGCCCGCGCCGCAGCAGAGGTCGAGGATGCGCGCGGCTCTAGGAAGTTGGAGGAGCTTTACGACCCCGGCCGCCTCCTTCCGGGTTTTGGGACCGAGCGAATAGCCGGAGAGGGTCTCGGCCGAGAAATGGGTGCGCCACCAGCCGCCGCTCATGCGCGGTCATTATGCTACTGTCGTCTCGCGATGGACAAGTCGTGCGTTTTGGTCAGCGGCGGCGTGGAAAGCGCCGCGCTGCTGAAATGGGCGCTCGAACGCGGCGGAAAGGTCTTCCCCGTCTACGTGCGCGGCGGCCACGCATGGGAGAAGGCGGAGCTCGCGGCGCTCAAGAAGCTGCTGCGCGCCTTTCGCTCTCCCCGTCTCGCGCCGCTCGGCGTGCTCCGCGTGCCCGTCTCGGAGCTGTACCATTCCGCGTCGTGGAGCCTGTCCGGACGGAAAGTCCCCTCCGCGACCTCGCGTGATGAGGCGGTCTATCTTCCCGGGCGCAACGTCTTGCTACTCGCCGAAGCGTCGGTCTATTGCGCGGAGCGAGGGATTTCGCGCGTGGCGCTCGGCACGCTCGCGTCCAATCCCTTCCCCGACGCGACGCCCGCGTTCCGCAAGGCGATGTCGAAGGCGATGTCGCTAGCGCTCGGACGTCGGATCTCCATCGAGGCGCCGTTCTCCCGGCTGCACAAGAAGGACGTCGTGCGCCGGACGAAAGACGTGCCGTGGGAGTTGACGTTTTCGTGCCTAGCGCCCAGAGGCATGAAGGCGTGCGGGCGCTGCAACAAGTGCGCCGAGCGGGCGTCGGTCCTTAGCTAGTTGCCGTCGGGGTGGCTGCGCCACCAGCGCTGGCCGGCCTCGGGCAGCGTATAGACCGGGTCGTAGTAGACGTAGGTCTTGGTGAGCGCATCGGGATCTTTGGACTCGATGCCCGTGCGGTAGTTCTTCGTCCAGTAGGAGATGCCCTTCTCCCGGTCGTATTCCTTCAGCTGGTGGATCCAGCGCTTGCCCACGAACGGCACGTCGACGGTGACGCGCGGCGTCGCGAAGCCGGGCAGATACCCCATGATGTCGTGCTGGAGCTTCTGCGCCTCGCCGACCGACACGCGCCAGTGCTCGGAGTTCGGGATGATGTCGCAGATGTAGAAGTAGTACGGCATGATCTTCGCGTAGTCGAGCAGCGAGAACGCGAGCTCGAGAAGATCCTTCGGCGTCGTGTTGACCGAGCGCAGCAGCACGCCCTGGTTGCGCACGTCGCGGAATCCCATCTCGAGCAGCTTGCGGACGGCCTTGCCCAAGAGCGGCGTCACCTGGTTCGCGTGGTTGACGTGCGTGTGGACCGCGATGTCGACGCCGCGCTCCCACGCCTTCTTCGAGATCCGCTCGAGGCCTTTGAGCACCTCGTCCTGCAGGAAGTGCTGCGGCAGGCCCATCAGGCCCTTCGTCGCGAGCCGGATGTCGCGGATGTTCGGGATCTCCAGGAGCGCGGAGACGAACGCCTCGAGCTGCGCGATCGGCACGTTGGCGACGTCGCCGCCCGAGACGACCACGTCGCGGACCGACGGGGTCTTCTTCAAGTACTCGAGCATGCCCGCGTAGCGGTCCTTCGGCTGCGAGGAAAATTTGACCTTCTCGACCTGCGGGACGTCGTTGCCGACCAAGTCCATGCGGGTGCAGTGGCCGCAGTACTGCGGGCAGGTCTGCAGGAGTTCGGCGAGCACCTTCGTCGGATAGCGGTGCGTCAGGCCCTCGGCGGCCCACATGTCGGCCTCGTGGAGGCTGTCGCGGGAGGCCTTCGGGTGGTTCGGCCACTCGGTGTGGCGGTCGGAGAAGGCGGGGAGCATGTAGCGGCGGACCGGGTCGTGCCGCAGGTCGCCCTCGTTCATCATGTTGATCATGTGGGGCGGGACGAGGATCGACATCGTCGCCCGCTCCTTCTGATCGCGCTCGATATCGGCGGCGAGGTCGTCCGTCAGGTGGCCGCCCAGGGCGGCCTTGAGCTCGCGCAGGTTTTTGACCGAGTGCTGGCGCTGCCAGAGCGCGGTCTCCCAGTCTTTTTGGGAGACGCCCTTGTAGCCGGGAAAGCGGTTCCAGTCCGGCTCGGCGAAGGGCTTCTCGAGGGGATACTTGAACGGCTGCTCGGAGGCATGCGCCTTCGGGACATGCTTGGTCTGGGTAGCCATTGGAGGCAGTTTAGCAAAATCTCCGTCGAGAACAACCTAGGACCTAGGTCCCAGGCCTCGGGGGCCTATCCGGCCCTATCGAGTTTGGGCCAAACGGGTAAAATGAGCGCGAATGGGTTCTCTCTCGTCCGCGATCGCGCTGCCGTTGAGCCTGATCTCGCTCCAGGCGCCCGCGGACTTTCCGGTCCCGGTCGAGGTGGACGCCCCTCCCCCCGTCGGCGGCGTCGCCCAGGTCTACCACCTCGCCACGCTCGACAACGACAACGACGGCATCCGCTTCGTCCTCAGCGCGCGCACCGACGCCAACGGCCGCCTGACCCAGCTCCTCAATTTCAACGCGAACGACTCGTCGGACGGCCGGATCTACAACGTCGGCCCGGCGATGAGCCGCTGTCCCGCGACCGGCGCCGACCGGCTGGACCGCCGCCGCGGCTGCGGCATCGAAATGGAGCACGCCCGCGGCGACATTTCCGCGATAAGGCTGTTTACCCCCAACTTCAACCCGGAGACCGGCGGGCGCGTGGTGCTGTTCTATTTGAAGCGCTACGCGATCTTCGGCTCGCACGAGGTCGGAGTCGTGGAGTTGAGGATCGCGAAGCTCGGCGACGACTGGGCCTTGGTCACCGACTACGCCGGCCGCCAGCGCCGCGTGCTGGGGCTCTTCGTCCACCGGCTGAGCCGCGGCGTCGCGCTGACCACCTGCCTCGACGGCTCGTGCCCCAACGAGTGGCCGCGCCGGGCGCGCGAGTCCAACGACGGGCTTCCGCCCGTGTGGGGCATCATGCGCCGTCTCGCGACGTTGTCCTACGCGAACTAGCGCGCCAGCTCGAGCACCAGGCGGTGCATGAACTCCACGCCCTGCCGCAGTCCGTCCGCGGGGATGCGCTCTTCGATGCCGTGCGCGCGCATGCCGTCGGCCTCGGCCACCGCGATGGGCTCGATGCCGTAGCTCGGGATGCCGGCCGCCCTCAAGTGGCGGGAATCCGTCGCGCCGCGCGACATCGTCGGGATGACCGGAGCGTTCGGGTACAGCCGGCCGATGAGCCTGCGGATCGCGTGCATGCCCTCGCCTTCCACGGGCGACGCCTCGGCCTTGCCGAAGTCCTTGTCGAACTTCACCCCGACCGCCGGGTCGTCGATCGTCCGGCGCAGCCACCGTGCGACGTCGTCCGGCGTCTCGTCGGGCAGGATGCGGCAGTTGACGTTCGCGGTCGCCTCGGCGGGCAGCGCGTTGACGCGCGTGCCGCCGTGGAGCATCGTGGCGACGCACGTCGTGCGCAGGTTCGCGGCTTGGAGCGGGTCTTTCTCCAGCGCCGCGACCGCGCCGGCCGGCGGCTCCCCCTTGGATTCGCCGAGGTCCTTCATCGCCTTGGCCGTCTCCCCCTTCTCGATGATGGCGCGGCCCGCGAAATAGGCGCGCGTCGCGGGCAGGAGCCGCACGGGCGGCGGATTCCTCGAGAGCTTCTCGAGCGCCCGCGCGAGCCGGTAGATCGCGTTGTCCGCCTTGGGCACCGAGGAATGCCCCGTCTCGCCCTTGGCGACGAGCTCGAAATCCTGATAGGTCTTCTCCGCGACTTGAATCTCGGCGAAGGCGACCTTCCCGTCGGCGCCCAGCGCGAGGCCGCCCCCTTCGTTGAGCGCGAACGCAGCGTCGATCGTCTCCTTTCGATGCTCGAGGAGGTGCCGGACGCCGAGCCCCCCGGACTCTTCGTCCCCCGTGAGCGCGACGATGACGTCGCGCGACAGCGGCGTTTTCTCCCGCTTGAGGAGCCGCGCCGTCTCCACGATGACCGCCGCCATGCCGAGGTCGTCGAGCACGCCCCGGCCGACGAGGTAGCCGTCTTTTTCGGTGAGCTCGTGCGGCTTGGTGGACCACTCCTGCCCGCCCGCGCCGACGACGTCGAGATGCGCGATGAGCAGGACCGGCTTCTTCGCGCCGGACCCCTTGAGCCGGGTCACGAGATTCTGCCGGCCGGGCGCGAACTCGGTGCGCTCCACCTCGAAGCCGTCTTTTTCGAGGACCTTCGCGGCGGCGGCGACGCCGCGCGCCTCGTTGCCCGGCGGATTCGTGGTGTCGGCTAAGACGAGCTCGCGCAAGAGCTCCTTGGCGTTTGTTGCGGCTTTGTCGTAATCGGGCGACGCGAACGCGACGGCGGCGAAAAGGGTCAATAGCATGGTTGCGATGCTATCAAAATGAAGTAGCATACGCGCACCGCCAATGACCCCCCGGCTCGTGCTACGCGACGGTATCGCCCGGCAATACGAGGACGTGCTCACGCCCGGCGCCCTGAAGATCCTGGCGGCGCTCGCGCCCCTGGAAGCCGGACGCCGCGAACTCATGCGCGAGCGGATCCAGCGGCGAATCGCGCGCGCTCGGGACAAAACGGCCATCGGCTTTCTCGAGCCCAAGTCCGCGATCGCCGGCGTCGGTCTCACGGTCCAGCAGGCCCGCGACGGCGCCTTCGAGGGCTCCGAGATCCCGAAGGACCTCGAGCGGCAGTGGATCCAGGGCACCGGCCCCGCCGCGCGGCCGAAAGCCTCGATCGCGGCCGGCCTGCGCAACGTCGCCTACGCCCTGCTCTCCGGCGCGGACGGCTGGATGTTCGACGGCGAGGACGCGCTCGGCCAGATCCAGACGATGTCTCTCGACAACCAGCGGAACCTGCGGCTGGCCTTCGCCCGCGATCCCCAGTTCTTGACGGTCGCCGAAGAGGTCTCCGGCGAGATGAACGCCTGGGCGAAAGGCTTCCTCGGCCGCGAGACGGTTCCCGATTGGAGGAAGCAGCTCGACTTCACCACGCGCATTTATCGCGCGCGCGGGCTCCATCTCGACGACCGCCAGGTGCGCCTGGCCGACGGCACGGGGTTTTCGGCCTCCATCGTCGACGCGGCGCTGTTCGTCTGCGCGAACCACGAGACCCTGCGCCGCGAGGGCCGCTCCCTCGTCCTCTATCTGCCGAAGATTCAGACCGCCGCCGAGGCCGCGTTCTGGAACGAGCTCCTGTCGCGGCTCGAGGCCGGGCTCGGGCTGCCCGGCGCCTGCATCAAGACGTACGTCTTGATCGAGCAGCTCGAGGCGTGCTTTCAGCTGATGGAGATCCGCGCCGCCCTCGGCCGCCGCTTCGCGGGGTTCAACACCGGCCGCTGGGACTACATCAACAGCGTCTCGGACGCGGTCGCGTGGGACCCCTCCTTTATAAACCCCAACATCGATGCGATTACGATGACGTACGGCTATATGCGCGCCTACGAGGATCGCGTGCGCCGGGCGGTGAATACGCCCGACGAGCGCGGCCGGTGCGCGCTGTGGCAAGGCGGCATGGAGCCGAACATCCCCGTCGGCTCGCCCACGGGCGTCACCGAGGCGATGAAGCGCGCGGTCGCCGGGGCCGAGCGCGAGCAGCGCGAGGGCGCGAGCGGCAAGTGGGTCGCGCACTGGAAGATGGTCCACATCGTCCGCCCCGTTTGGGAGAAGGCCGGTCAGCCGAACCAGCTCGGCCGGAGTTTCCCCCGCTTGAGCTACACGGAGGCCGACGCGAAAGCGCTCACGCAGCTGGATCCGGCGCCCCGCACCGTCCGCGGCGCCCGCGATCTGCTCAGCGTCGCCCTGCAGTACGGCAACGCCTTCGGCCTCGGGCTGCAGGCGGCCGCGCTCAAGCCCGCCGACTTCTTCGGCAACGACGACGTCCTCTACCTCATGGAGGACATGGCGACCGGAGAGATCCGCGTGAGCATCCTGTGGGAGTGGCTCCATAAGAAGGCGAAGTTCACCGCCGCGGACGCCGCCTCCGGGGTCGCCGCGGGCGACGCGATGACGCCCGAGCTCTTCGAGCGGCTGCTCGACGAGGAGTACGCGAAGCTGCTCGCCGCCTCCTCCAAGGACGTCTACGACGAATCGAAAACCACCACGCTCCCGATCTCGCGGGAGATCGTCCGCCGGTTCGTGACGGCGAGGACGAAGACGCCGTGGTTCATCGACCCTTTGAATCTCACGCTCGACAACCAGGACCTTTCCAGCGCGAAGGAGCGGATCGGAGCGTATCTCTCCGCTTTCGAGCGCGACGGAACCCGCATCACCGCCAACCAAGAATTCTCCAAAACCCCCGCGAGGATCTCATGATCAATCTCGAACGCGACGCCGCCGTCCTCCGCCGCTGGTTCAACAGCGCCCGCTTCAAGGGCATCACCCGGGTCTACTCCGCGCGCGAAGTCGCCGAGCAGAGCGGCTCGATCCGCCCGGACTACGCGGTCGCCCGCACCGCCGCCGACGGCTTCTACAAGCGCCTGCGCGAGCTCTTCGAGGCCCGGAAGTCGATTACGACCTTCGGCCCGTACTCGCCCGGCCAGGCGGTCGCGATGAAGCGCGCGGGCATCGAGGGCATCTACCTGGGCGGCTGGGCGACCAGCGCCAAGGGCTCGATCAACGAGGACCCGGGACCGGACCTCGCCAGCTACCCCCTCTCCCAGGTGCCCGATGAGGCCGCGCCCATCGTCCGCGCGCTCCTGACCGCGGACAAGAACCAAACGCACGCGCGCGCCCGCATGACCGACCAGCAGCGGAAGGCTGCGGAGATCGTCGACTACCGCCCCTTCATCATCGCCGACGCCGACACCGGCCACGGCGGCGACGCGCAGGTGCGCAATCTCGTCCGGCGCTTCGTCGAGATCGGCGTGCCCGGCTATCACATCGAGGACCAGAAGCCCGGCGTGAAGAAGTGCGGCCACCAGGGCGGCAAGGTGCTCGTGACCTCCGACGAGCAGATCAAGCGCCTGAGCGCCGCGAGATTTCAGCTCGACATCATGCGCGTGGCGGGGCTCATCGTCGCCCGGACCGACGCCGAGGCCGCCACCCTGCTCGACGGCGCCGGCGACGAGCGCGACCAGCCGTTCATGCTCGGCGCGACCGACACGAGCGTGCCGACGTACCGCGCGACGCTCCTTTCCCTGCTCCGCAAGTTCCACTCGCTCGGGCTCGAAGAGCTCTCGGGCCACCAGCTCTACGCGATGTGCGAGGAGGAGTACGCCGCCGCCGACGCGTGGCTCGAGAAGAGCGGCATCTTCGGTCTCGCCGAGCAGACCGCGGGCGACTACAAAAAGGGCGTCGTCCGCGGCGTCGACGAGGCGCTCGAGAAGGTCTTCGGACGCATGGTCGACCTGTGGCAGGCCGCCGCCGGCGTGAAGACGTACGCCGAGGCCGTCGCCGCGCAGATCAGCTTCCGCCAAAACGAGGGCCGCGCGCAGGCGGTCACCGTCGAGCAGTGGCTGGACTTCGCGAAGCGGAAGGGCCTCTACCAGCTCAAGAAAAAGGCCGCCTCCCTGGGTGTCGACGTCGCCTGGAGCGCGGAGCACTGCCGCACCCCCGACGGCTACTGCCAGGTCCGAGGCGGGCTGGAGTACGCCATCGCCAAGTCGCTGGCGGCGGCGCCGTACGCCGACCTCCTGTGGATGGAGACGAAGACCGCCGATCTGCACGATGCTAAAGAATTCGCCGAGGCGATCCACGCCGAGTTCCCGGACAAGATGCTCGCCTACAACCTCTCCCCCTCCTTCAATTGGGACACGACGGGAATGTCGGATGAAGAGATGCGCAAGTTCCCGCTCGAGCTCGGCAAGCTCGGCTTCGTGTTCAACTTCATCACCTATGGCGGCCACCAGATCGACGGCCTGACCAGCGAGGAGTTCTCCTCGGCGCTCCGCGAGGACGGCATGCTCGCGCTCGCCCGGCTCCAGCGCAAGCTGCGGCTCGTCGACTCTCCGTACAAGACGCCGCAGACGCTCGTCGGCGGCCCGCGCCTCGACGCCGGCCTCATGTCCAT
>JACRDR010000164.1 GCA_016212845.1 Elusimicrobiota bacterium | reverse complement strand
CGCGGCCGGCGTCGGCGGCGGAGCCGCCGGAGGCGGCGCGAAGAAGTAACGCTCGCGCGAGACAAAGATGAAAACTAAAACCGAACGCTACGAATATCGCAGACAGCGGACCCGCGAAAGCCTCGCGGAGCACGCCAACGGACGGCCCCGCCTGTCCGTGCACCGCTCGCTGAAGTACCTCTACGCCCAGGTCATCGACGACGCCGCGGGCAAGACGCTGGCCTTCGCCTCGACGCTCTCCAAGGAGCTCAAGGCGAAGACGAAGTCCGGCAAGAACCTCGAGGCCGCCAAGGCGCTCGGAGCTCTCATCGCCGAAAAGGCGCTGAAGGCCGGAGTGAAGCAGGTCGCCTTCGATCGCGGCGGCCTGGTCTATCACGGCCGCGTGAAGGCCGTCGCCGAAGCAGCCCGCCAAGCCGGGCTGGACTTTTAAGTGGAGAACAAAATGTCCGAAACCGCCGCCCCCACCCCCGCTCCCGCCGCCCCGGCCTCGACGCCGGCACCCCAGCAGCGCCACGATAATCGTGGTCGCGGCGGACCCGGAGGGCAGCGCGGCCGCGGCCGCTTCCAGCGGCAGTCCGAAGCCGAGTCCCTCGGTCTCAAGGAGACCGTCGTCGCGATCAACCGCGTGGCGAAGGTCGTGAAGGGCGGCAAGCGCTTCTCGTTCTCCACCATCGTCGTCGTCGGCGACATGAAGGGCAAGGTCGGCGTCGGTCTGGGCAAGGCGAAGGAAGTCCAGCCGTCGATCCAGAAGGGCTCCAGCCACGCCCGCAAGCACATGGTCGCCTTCCCGCTCCTCGAAGGCAGCACGATCCCGCACGAAGTGATCGGCCGCCACGGAGCCGGCAAGGTTTGGATGAAGCCCGCCGCGCCCGGCACGGGCGTTATCGCCGGCGGCGGCGTCCGCGCGGTGCTCGAAGCGGGCGGCGTGAAGAACATCCTCACCAAGAGCCTCGGCTCCTCCAACAACTTCAACATCGTCTACGCGACGCTCGACGCGCTGCAGCAGCTCCGCACGCGCGAGGACTGCATCAGACTCCGCGGGAAATAAACGACATGACCGAAACGAACGAAGCGATCACTCTCTCCAACCTGGTCCCCGCCCCGGGCTCGCGCCGCGACAAGCGGCGCCTGGGTACCGGCGAGGGTTCCGGCACGGGCCAGACCGCGACGCGCGGCCAGAAGGGCCAGCGCGCCCGCTCCGGCGACGGCAAGCAGGTCGGCTTCGAGGGCGGCCAGACGCCGCTGCTCCGCCGCATCCCGAAGCGCGGCTTCACGAACGGCGCGTTCAAGAAGGTGTTCCAGGTCGTGCATCTCGCCGACCTCGACCGCGTCTTCAAGAACCAGAAGGAAGTCTCGATCGAGGCGCTGAAGCTCCACGGCCTCGTGAAGGGTCGAGAGCTCGTGAAGGTCCTGGGCGACGGCGACCTCAAGCGGGGTCTCAAGATCCAGGCCCACGCGTTCTCTAAGAGCGCGCTCGAGAAGATCCAGAAGGCGGGCGGTACGGCCGAGGTCCTGAAGGCTTAATGATCGGCCGCCTAGCTGAGATCGTCGAGATCCCCGACCTGCGCAAGCGGGTCGGATTCACCCTGCTGGCCCTCGCCGTTTACCGCGTCGGTGCGGCGATCCCGATCCCCGGGATCAACGGTGAGGCGTTGCGCGCGGTGTTCGAGGCTCACTCCGGAGGACTGCTAGGCTTCCTCAATATCTTCTCGGGCGGCGCCCTCGGGCGCTTCTCGATCTTCTCGATGGGCGTGATGCCGTACATCAACGCGTCCATCATCATCAGCCTGCTGCAGGGCGCGCACGTCATCCCCTACCTGGACCGCCTTTATAAGGAGGGCGAGCTGGGCCGGCGGAAGCTCAACCAGCTGACGCGCTATCTGACGCTTTTTCTCGCCTCCTTCCAGTCTTTCGGTCTGACGGTGGCGATGACGAAGATGCCCACTCCGGGCGGCATGCCGATCGTGTCTAACCCGACGGCGTTCTTCTACTTCGTGACCGTGCTGACGTTGACCGCCGGCACGATCTTCATTATGTGGCTCGGTGAGCAGATGACGGAGTCCGGCATCGGCAACGGCATCTCGCTGATCATCTTCGCCGGCATCGTCGAGCGGATCCCCAGCGCGATCCTGAGCACGATCCAGCTCGTGCAGGCCGAAGAGCTCGGCCTCTTCTCGGCGCTCGCCTTGGGAGCGGTCGTCATCGGCGTGATCTTGGCCGTCGTCGAGGTCGAGACCGCCCAACGCAAGATACCGGTCCAATACGCCAAACGAGTGGTCGGCCGGAAGATGTACGGCGGCGCCCAGAGCTTCCTCCCGCTCAAGGTCGACCAGTCCGGCGTTATCGCGGTCATCTTCGCGGTCTCGCTCCTGGCCGTGCCGGTCACCATCGTCCAGTTTACGCCGAACGCCCCGTGGGCGCAGAAGATCCTCGACTTCTGGAGCCACGGCAACTGGCTGTACCAGCTCATGTACGGCGCGCTGATCATCTTCTTCTGCTACTTCTACAACTCGGTCTCCATCAACCCGATGGACCTCGCCGAGAACATGAAGAAGTCCGGCGGCTTCATCCCGGGCATCCGTCCCGGCGAACCTACGGCGAAGCACATCGAATGGATCCTCGAGCGCATCACGCTCGGCGGCGCGCTTTTCGTCGCCGCGATCGCGGTGCTGCCCGACTATCTGCGCTCCCAGCTCAACGCGCCCTTCTACCTCGGCGGCACGTCCCTGCTCATCGCGGTGGGCGTCGCCCTCGACACGATGGGCCAGCTCGAGGCGCACCTGATCATGCGGCACTACGAGGGTTTCCTCAAGAAGGGCCGCATCCGCCAGCGTTGGTTCAACGTCGGCTCGGGAGCCTCTCAATGAACTTGATCCTCCTCGGCTGTCCCGGCGCCGGCAAGGGCACGCAGTCCAAGCTCCTCGCGCAGCGCTACGGCCTCGCTCACATCGCCACCGGCGACCTCTTCCGCGCCCAGATCGCGCAGAAGACCGCGCTCGGCCAGAAGGTCGAGAGCTACCTGAAGAGCGGTACGCTCGTCCCCGACTCGATCGTGGTCGAGATGGTCGCCGGCAAGCTCGGCGAGTGCTCCTCCGGCTGGCTCCTCGACGGCTTCCCGCGCACGCTCGAGCAGGCGCAGGCGCTCGACAAGATGCTCAAGTCCGAAGGCAAGACCATCGACATGGTCCTCTACCTCAACATGGACGAGAAGGCGGTGCTCGCGCGGATGACCACGCGGCGCAGCTGCGCGTCCTGCGGCGAGCTCTACAACACGATATCTAAGCCCCCGACGACCGAAGGCAAGTGCGACAAGTGCGGCGGCGAACTGAAGCAGCGCGACGACGACCAGGAGACCACGGTGAAAAAGCGCCTCATGGTCTACGAGGATCTCACGCGGCCGCTCATCGCCTACTATCGCTCCGAGCACGCCTTCAACGAGGTCAACGGGAATCAGCCGATGGAGAAGGTGACCGGGGAATTGGTCGCCTTCGTCGATCAGGCGAAGGTGGCTAGATAGAGATGCCCGTGGCAACGGTCGAGCTGAAGAGCCCGAAGGAGATCGGGCTCATGCGCGAGGCGGGGAACATCGTGGGGACCACCCTGCGGATCCTCTCCGAGCACGCCCAGCCCGGCATCAGCACTTGGGAGCTCGACAAGATCGCGGCCTCCGAGATCGCCAAGCGGGGCGCGATCCCCGCGTTCCTCAACTATCGCGGCTTCCCGGCCACGCTCTGCGTGTCGGTCAATGAAGAGGTCGTGCACGGCATTCCGCGCAAAGACAAGATCCTTAAGAGCGGAGACATCGTCAGCCTCGATTTCGGAGTCATCGTGAAGGGCTACTTCGCCGACGCGGCGGTTACCGTCCCCGTCGGCAAGGTCGCTGCAGGGGTCCAAGAGCTGGTCACCGTGACCCGCCAGTCGCTCGAGAAGGGCATCGACGAGATGCAGGCCGACAAGCGGATCGGCGACATCGGCGCGGCCGTCCAGGGTTGGGTCGAGTCCAAGGGATTTTCCGTCGTCCGTTCCTTCGTCGGCCACGGCATCGGCCGCGCGCTGCACGAGGATCCGCCGGTGCCGAACTTCGGCAAGGCGGGAACGGGCCTGCGCCTGGCGCCGGGCATGGTCCTGGCGGTGGAGCCGATGGTGAACATGGGCTCCCATGACGTTCGGATTTTGGAAGACGGCTGGACCGCGGTCACGCGCGACGGCAAGTGGTCGGCTCACTTCGAGCACACCATCGCCATCACGCAGGACGGTCCCGAGATTCTTACGATGGAGCGTTAATGAGCAAAGAAGACAAGATCGAAGTGGAGGGCAACGTTCTCGAGGCTCTGCCGAACGCGATGTTTCGCGTGCAGATCCCGGGAGAGAAGGTGATCCTCGCGACGATCTCGGGCAAGATGCGGATGCACTACATTAAGATCCTTCCCGGAGACAAGGTACGGCTGGAGCTTTCGCCTTACGACCTGACCCGGGGCCGGATCACCTATCGAGAGAAATAGAATGAAAGTTAGAGCGTCGGTAAAGCCGATTTGCCAGAAGTGCAAGGTCATCAAGCGGGCGGGCGTCGTGCGCGTGTTGTGCTCGAACCCCCGCCATAAGCAGAGACAGGGGTAATCGATACATGGCACGT
>JACRDR010000163.1 GCA_016212845.1 Elusimicrobiota bacterium | reverse complement strand
GGGCTGGGCGCGCGTCGGCATCGCCCCGGGATTATACCCGGAAACCAGGCCCAATTGGGCTTAGGTCCGAAGGACGGCCCGGCCGGGCCCGGGAGGCCCAGACGGCCGGGCGGGGTTTCGTGGCATGATAGAGCCCATGAGCGGCCCGGCGCTCGTCGCCCTCCTTCTTTCGGCCTCCACCGCCTTCTCTCAGCTCGTCGCGCGTCCCGTCTATCCGCCCGCTTCCGCCGCTTGGGGCATCACCCTCCGCCATTTCCTGGAGTCGGGCTACGGCCGCGAGGCATCGCTGGCGCCCACGCTTCAGCCGCTGCGCGGCGTGGATCTCGCGACCGCCGACGGCCGGCAGCTCGCCGCGCCGTTCGTGCTGGCGATGACCGAGCGCGGGCTGACGCCCGGCCTTTTTTCCGCGCTGTCGAAGAAGCGCCGCCTCGCCGCGCTGAACCTCGCGGCCGCGACGGTCGAGGAGGGCAAGCTTCCGTCGCCCGAGGCGATCGCCGCCCGGATGTCCGAGACCGCGAAAGCGCTCGGGACGTCGGTCGACGACGCGCCGTATATGCGCGTCCGCAAGGCGGCCGACGGCGGCGAGGTGCGGCGTCTGGCGAGCGAAATCGCCGGAGACCTGCGCTCGGCTCCCGACGACGAGAAGGCCCGCGAGTACGTGAGCGCCTTGTGGGAAGTCAGCTCGGCGCCTCCGTCGTACTGGGCGCACCGGACCGCCGCGCACGCGCTGTCCGGCGAGCTCGGCCGCCGGCGGCGCGGGGACAAGCACAAGATCCTCGTGCTCCGGGCGATGAAGGCGCTCGGCGACCGGACGCCCTACGAGTCGATCGAGCTCGGCCTCATCAAGTCGGCGATGGAGTACTCCCGGATCTCCTTCCGCGATCCGGTCACGCGCGAGGCCGACTTCGTCGCCGACAACATCGCGACGCTTTCGCCGTTCCCGCGGGTGCGCAAGTTCGCGTCGAAACAGTTCGCGGAGTCCGCCCAATGGGCCGCCGACGACGACCGCCGCCGCGACCTGGAGCGGCGCGCCGAGGCCCTCAAGGGGCCGCCTTCGCCGGGCTATTGGCCCACGTGGAAGCCCGCGCGTCCGCCCACCCTCTGGGAACGCTTCCTGAGCCTCGTCCGATTGGGCTAGAATGACCGGCGATGCCCGCTCTTCGCTGCGCCGTCCTGACGCCGGACGGACGCGGACGCCTCCGCTGGTTCCCCGACGGCTTACTGGCCTTCGGGGCTGACGGCCACATCGAGTACTGCGGCCCGTTTTCAGGGGCGGGCAAACTCAAGTCCGGAGCGGTCTCGCGCCGCGGCCTCCTCGCGATCCCCGGTCTCGTGGACGCGCACTGCCACCTGCCGCAGTATCCCGCCGTCGCCGCCGACGGCCTGACGCTTCTGCCCTGGCTCAAGCGCCACATCTTCCCGCTCGAGCGGAACTTCCGAGGACCCCAGGCCCGGGCGACCGCGCGGATGTTCTTCTCCGACATGGCCGCCTCCGGCACCACGGCCGCCTGCGTCTACACGAGCATCTGGAAGGACTCGACCGAGACCTGCTTCGAGGAGGCCGACAAATCCGGCCTTCGGATCGCGATGGGCAAGGTCATGATGGACCAGGGCTCCTACGACGCCGCCTTTAAGGGAAGCGCCTCCGCCCGGCGCGACCGGTCCCTGGCCGAATCCGACGAGCTGTGCCGGAAGTGGCATCGTCGCGACCACGGCCGGCTCCTCTACGCCTTCACGCCCCGTTTCGCTCTCAGCTGTTCGATGGAGCTCATGACGCGCGCCGGCGAGCTCGCGGCGCGCCGCGGCGCGCTCGTGCAGACGCACCTCGCCGAGAACCGCGATGAGCTTGCGGCGGTGAAGTCGAAGTTTCCGGGCTCGGCGCACTACACCGACGTCTACGGCAAGGCCGGGCTCCTCGGCCGCCGGTCCATCTTCGCCCACGCGATCTGGCTGTCCGACCCCGAGGTGCGCGCGCTCGCCGAATCCGGCTGCACGCTCGCGCATTGCCCCACGTCGAACGCGTTTCTCGGCTCGGGCATCATGGACGTGCCGCGCCTGGAGAAGGCGGGCGTCGCGCTCGCTCTCGGCTCCGACGTGGCGGCGGGCCCTTCGCTCGATCTCTTCGGCGTCATGCGCGAGTCGGTCTATCTGCAGCGCGTGGCCTCGGCCCACCGCCTCTTCAAGCACGCGGAGCGCTTCGGCCCCGGGCGCGCGTTCGCGATGGCCACCCTCGGAGGCGCGCGGGCGCTGGGTTTGGAGGACAAGATCGGCACGCTCGAGCGCGGCAAGGAAGCGGATTTCGCGCTGCTCGACCGCCGCGGCTTCGAGCCGTCGTGCGCGCCGGCCGCCGGAGGGGACGGGGTGCTGGCCCGGCTCGTCTACCGCGGCGGGCGGGACTGCGTGCGCGAGACGTACGTGCGGGGGAGGAAGGTATGGCGGGCCTGATCCGGCTGATCGCGTTCGCGGCGGCGTGGGCGGCGGCGCCCTCGCCCATCGATTTCCGGGTGCGCGTGGAGCCTCAAGTCCTGCTCCCGGGCCAGCGCCTGTCGATCTTCGCCGTTTGGCGCAACCCGGCGCCTGCCGGCGGCGCCACGATCCGAGTGAACCGCCGCGGCCTGCTCGGTCACGACGTGGTCGTCACCGTGAAGGCGAAGGACAAGCCGGCCCTGGCGCTGATCACGCCCCAGGACCTCGGCGCGCCCGCCGAACGCGATTTCCAGCTGCTCGGCCCCGGCGAGAACTTCGAGTACGAGTATCCCGTCATGCTGAAGTCGGGGGGAATGATCCCGCCGGGCAGCTACGACATACGGGTCGTCTACAAGAACGAGTTCCCCGGTCCCGCCGACGTTCCCGCCTGGACCGGCCGCCTCGAGGCCAAGGCGAAGCTGCGCGTCCCTAAGCCCCCGGGCCCCCCCAAGAAGCGCTAAAATAGAGGGTATGAAAAGGACCTTCCTGCTCATCGCGGTCAATCTGCTCGTCGTACTGACCATCTCGTTTTTCATCAACCTGCTCGGATTTAGGCCCTACCTGAGCTCGCGCGGCCTCGACTACCGGGGGCTGCTCGTGTTCTGCGCGGCCTTCGGCTTCATGGGCTCGTTCATCTCGCTCCAGCTTTCGCGCTTCACGGCGAAGATGTCGATGGGCGTGCAGCTCATCGACCCCGAGAGGCCGGACGGAGAGGCGGAGCGCCTGCTCGTCGGCACCGTGCGAGACCTGTGCCGAAAGGCCGGCATCACGACCCTGCCCGAGATCGGCGTCTATCCCTCGAGCGAGGTCAACGCTTTCGCCACCGGCCCCAGCAAGAATCGCGCGCTCGTGGCGGTCTCGAGCGGCCTGTTCCAAGCGATGGACGAGCAGGGTCTCGTCGGCGTCCTCGGCCACGAGATCTCGCACATCACCAACGGCGACATGGTCACGATGACGCTGCTGCAGGGCGTCGCGAACACCTTCGTGATGTTCTTCGCCCGGGTCGGCGCGATGCTCATCGACGGCTACCTGCGCGGGCGCGACGACGAGCGCAGAGGCGGCGGACTCGGCTACTGGGGCCAGTACATGCTGAT
>JACRDR010000162.1 GCA_016212845.1 Elusimicrobiota bacterium | reverse complement strand
GTCGATGCCAATGCGAGCGCGATCGCCGCGCTGCGGTACGCGAACCCCGCGATTCGCGTCGTCGCGCGCATGACCGTCGAGCACTACTGGCCGGGCGTCCGCGAGGCCGCCGCCGCGGTGAAGAAGTCCGCCGACGAGGAAGGATCGGAACTCGCGTGGGCGCTGCTCACCTCGCGCGGCATCCCCCGCCCCGCTCCGGCCGCCCCCCCCGCCGCGCCCGAAGGCGCGCCGGGAGGGGAACCCGCGCCCGCCCCGACGCCGGCGCCCGACACGAAGAACCCCAAGGCCCCCCGCGTGCTCGCCGCCGAGGCGCGCAAGAAGGGCGAGTCGATGCTCAAGGCCGCGAAGCTCGAGCAGGCCGCGGCCGCCTTCGAGACCGCCGACCGGCTTGAGGCCGGAAACCCCGAGAGCCTGCTGGGGCTCGCGCGCGCCTACTCGCGCCTGCGCGACGCCGGGCGCTCCGGGGTCGCGCTGCGCCGCTGCCTGGCCGCCGCGAAGGCGCAGGGTGAGAAGCCTCTGGAAAAATACCGGCGCACGATCAAAAGCGACGGGCAGCTGAGCTTCGCGCAGTCGCAGGCGGGGTTCGCGGTCCTGCTCGAGCCCTACGAGTCGAAGAAGGACTAGAGCCCGGATAGTCCCGGGATTTCGGCGAGCGGCAGCGCTTCGATCTTCTTGTCCATGGGATAGGCCCGCGCGCCCGGATACACCACATAGAGCCGCTCGAGCTTCAGGTCCGCGAGGGCGACGTGCATCGACTTAGTGGCGGTGGGCGCCTCGGCGGCCTTGAACTCGAAGCCGAATCGCTTCCCTTTTTTCAACAGCAGGAGATCCAGCTCGGCGCCCGCGTGCGTCGCCCAAAAGTAGGTTTGCCACGCGCCGGCGGCGCCGATCGCCTGCTCCAACGCGAATCCTTCCCACGAGGCGCCGTACTTCGGATGCGCCTCGAGCTCGCGAAGACTCCCGACCGACAGGAGCGCGTGCAGGAGTCCGGAATCGCGCACGTAGACCTTGGGGGCTTTCACTTGGCGCTTGCCGATGTTTTCGTGCCAGGGCTGCAGCTGCCGCACCACGAAGGCGCCGGTCAGCAGATCCAAGTAGCGGCGAGCCGTCGGTTCCGAGGTCCCCAAGGAGCGCGCCAGCTCGGCGCCGTTCCAAATCTGCCCATGGAAGTGCGCGAGCATCGTCCAGAACCGGCGCAGCGCGGCGGCGGGGATCGTGATGCCGAGCTGCGGGATGTCGCGCTCGAGGAAGGTGCCGATGAAGTCTTGGCGCCAAGCCAGGCTGACCGGCTCAGAACTCGCCAGAAACGATCGGGGAAGTCCTCCTCGGCTCCAGAGCTTCGGTAGGGCCTTGGGTCCGACCTCTCGGAGATCGAAGCCGCCGACTTCGATCGTCGCGATCCGGCCCGCGAGACTTTCGGAGACCCCGCGCACTATCTCCGGCGCGGCGCTCCCCAAGAGCAGAAAGCGCGCGGGCGTCTTCGGGCGATCGGCCAGGACGCGCAGCACCGGGAACAGGGAGGGAAGCCGCTGGGCCTCATCGACGACGACCAGCCCTCGCAAGCGCTCGAGCGCGGTCATGGGGTTGGCGAGCCGGGCCAAGTCGACCGGATTCTCGAGATCGAACCGCTCCGCGGTGTTCCCCCGGGCCAGCTCCCCGGCGAGCGTCGTCTTGCCGCACTGGCGGGGCCCAAGGATCGCGACGACGGGATTGTGCTTGAGGGCCGCGCGGACGACGCCCAGGAGGTCCCTTCTTTGGATCACCTCGAAAGGATAGTCCTTGAAAGTCTAACTGTCAATATTCGATTTTCAATGACTGCCTAAAGAAGCTTCAGGGCTTTCTCGACGGCGTTGATGCCGTTGAGTCCCGCGAACGCGAAGTCGGAGACGTCGCAGTCCGCGTCGGAGGCGGCGAAGAAGACGCGGCCGAAGTCCTTACGGGCGAGGGGCTGCAGGCCGGTGTAGAAGCCGGGCATCGACATCGGCATCGCGTGGCCCCGGCGGTACACGCGAACTTCCTTCAGGTGCTCCTTCCAGCTCGGGAACATCTCGCCGAGCTCGTCCACCGCCGCGTACGCCTTGGCCAGCGTCGCCTTGTCGTCCAGGAAGACGTAGCGGTCCTCCTGCTTCTGCGGCGAGTACACGGTGAGAATCTGCGGGCGCGAGAGATCGCCTTCCTTTCCCTTCGTCACGAAGTCGGCGGGCACGAAATCGGTGAAGTGCTTCGCGCCGACCACGAAGTTCTCGTAGGCCTGGTTGTAGACCACGCGCGAGAAGCACAGGTTGTAGACCATGAAGGGCGCGTACTTCATGGAGGCCATCGCCTGGCGCTGTTTTTCGGGCAGACCCTCGACGACGCGCCACGTGATGAACTTCGGCGTCGCCATCACGACCGCCTTCGCCTCGATGGTTACGGGCTCGCCGCCCTTGAAGTAGCTGACGAGCACCTTCTTGCCGAGCTTCCGTACCTTATAGACCGTCGCGCCGGTCTCGACGCGGGATCGCCTCTCGGGTTTGATCGACTCGTAGACCTTCTGCGAGCCCACGCCGAGCCCGCCCTCGAAGCTGAAGCGGGGCAGGACGGTCCATTCCTTCGCGCACTGCACGCCGATGAAGGAGGACGACTCCGCCGCGCTGCAGCCCCAGTTGGAGGGGCCGTAGGTGTTCCAATACGCGAGGAGTTCGGGCCCGTAGGGCCGCAGGAGCTCGGAGAAAGGCGTGCGATCGAGCTTCTTCTTGTCCTTCTCCAAGTCCATCGCGTTCACGTCCTTGCAGAAGCGCCGCATGTTCCGTCTGACTTCGTCGGAGAACGGGACCTGGTCGAAAACGGGGCTGTCGGGGTTGCCGTCCCAGAAGCCGGGCACCCACGTGCCGTTGAAGCAGGTGGCGTCCAGGCTCTTGATGGGGTTCATTTCGAACTTCCACCGCTTGAACATCGCCTCGACTTCGGGGTTGAAAAGAGTGGCCCACGCCGAGCCGGTGCCGTAGCGCAGTCCCTCCCACTTCTCGGTGTACGCGTTGCCGCCGACGTGCTCCTCCTTCTCGAGGAGGACGAAGTCCGCGTCTTGCGCGCGGTCGGCCGCGGCGAGGCCGCTCGGCCCGCCGCCCACGATCACGAGGTCGGCCTTGCGCGAGGGCGGCGGGACGGGAAGGCGGTCCTCGTCGCGGACCTGGTGGCAGACGGTGTGGGACTCGGAGTGGAGCGTTCCGCTCGGAGTCGAAGGCGTCTTGTCCTCGCCCGCGGCCTTGCCGGGGATGGGGCAGCCCATCGCCGCGCCGGCAGCGAGGACCCAGCGAATGAAGGAGCGCCGGCTCAGGGGCTCGGACATGAGGCTCCGAGTCTACCAAATGCTAGACTCGGCCCGATGTTCTTCGACACGCACACGCACCTCAACGACGCGAAATTCGACCTCGACCGGGGCGAAATCCTGGCCGCGCTCGAAGCCGCGAACGTCCGCCAGGTCGTCGAGATCGCCGACGCGCCCGCCGACTGGGAAAAGGCGATCGCGCTCTCCCGCGCCCGCCCCTGGGTGCGCTGCTCCCTCGGCCTGCATCCCTATCACGCCGACGATTGGCAGCCGGAGCTGGCGAAGGAACTGCTCCGAAAATCCTCGCTCCCCGAAGTCGTCGCCTGCGGCGAGATCGGCTTGGATTACGCGAAGGCGCCGGCGACCCCGGCCGCGCAAAAGCGGGCGCTCGACGGGATGCTGCACGCCGCGTGGGAGGCGAACCTTCCCGTCGTCATCCATTGCCGCGAAGCGTACATGGACCTGATCCCGATCCTAAAGGCGTTCTACGAGGGGAAGTCCCCAAGAGGCCGCTTCCACGGCGTCGTGCATTGTTTTTCCGGCACCGGCGAGGACGCCAAAGCCTGCGCCGGTTTCGGCTTCGCGCTCGGGGTCGACGGCCCGATCACTTACCCCAAAACCGACGCGCTGCGCATCGCGATCAAATCCGCCGGGCTCGACGTCGTCGTCATGGAAACCGACAGCCCGTATCTCCCCCCGCAGTCCTCCAGAGGCAAGCGCAACGACCCGCGGGCGATCCCCGAGATCGCCGAGCAGCTGGCCTGGGTCTTCGAAACCAGCCCGCACGAAGTGGGCCGCCTCACGACGAGAAACGCGCGAGACCTCTACCGCATCGACGAGCAAGGTCGAAAATCGGTCTGACCGTTGCATTTTGATGGATTCCACGCATAATGGAATTATGGCCAAGCCGAAGAAGTCCGGTCATCCGCATCGCGAAGATCGGGAAGATCTTCGTGCTGTCTGCGTACGCGCGAAGGAGCCCAGTCGCGACTTCGACGCCGTACTGAGGGAACTCCGGCTTCGTGGATGGGGCCGGGCCCGCTAGTTAGTCGTCGGAGAGGAAGACGTTCTTGAGCTCAGTGTAGGCGTCCATCGACTGCATGCCGAGCTCTCGGCCGAGACCGGACTGCTTGAAGCCGCCGAAGGGGGCTTCGAGGAAGACGGAGCTCGAGGTGTTCACGCCGAGGACGCCGGTTTTCACGGCCTTCGCCACGCGCATCGCGCGGCCCACGTCGCGGGTCCAGATCGAGCCCGAGAGTCCGTAGTCGGAGTCGTTGGCGAGGCGGATCGCCTCTTCCTCGGTCTTAAAGGGCGTGAGGCTGACCACCGGACCGAAGATCTCCTCACGGAAAACGCGCATCGACGGCTTCGCGCCGGCGAGGACCGTCGGCTCGTAGTAAAAGCCCTTGCCCGACGGCGCCTTGCCGCCGGCCAGGACTTCGCAGCCCTCGGATTTGCCGGAGTTCACGAGCGACGAGACGCGCTCGCGCTGCCGCTCGCTGATCAGCGGGCCCAGCTCGACGCCGTCTTTTTCCGGGTCGCCCACGACGACGCGCTTGGCGCGGGCGACGAACTTGTCGACGAACTTGTCGTAAATCTTGTGGTGCACGAGCGCGCGAGACCTCGCGCAGCAGTCTTGGCCCGCGTTGCCGTAGACGGACCACAGCGACTTCTCCACGCAGGCGTCGAGGTCGCCGACATCGTCGAAGACGACGTTCGCGCTTTTCCCGCCCAACTCGAGCGAGACGCGCTTGATCGTGTCCGAGGCGGCCTTCATCACCGCGGCGCCGGTCTTCGTCGAGCCGGTAAAGGAAACCTTTCTGACCAACGGGTGCGCGGAGAGGACGTCGCCGCAGCCGGGGCCGGGACCGGGCACGACGTTGAGCACGCCCTCGGGCAGCCCGGCTTCGGCGAAAAGCTCGGCGAGCTTGAGGCACGACAGCGGCGCCTCGGCAGCGGGTTTCAGGACGACGGTATTGCCGGCGGCGAGCGCCGGGCCGAGCTTCCAAGCCGCGATGACCGCGGGGAAATTCCAAGGCGTGATGAGCGCGCAGACGCCGACGGGCTCGCGAAGCGTGATCGCGGTGCCCCGTCCGGAGACGGGCGGCACCGAGCCCGCGTGCTTGGTGGCGGCGCCCGCGTAAAACTCGAAGACGTCGGCGACGTAGGCGAGCTCGCCTCGGGAGTCGCCGAGCAGCTTGCCCGCGTCCTTCGTTTCGAGTCTCGCGAGCGTCTCGACCTTGTCGCGGATGAGCTTGGCGGCGTCGAAAAGGACGCGCGCGCGCTCCTTCGCGGTCTTCTTGCCCCACGGGCCTTCGGCGGCTTTAGCCGCCGCGTTGCACGCGGAGTCGATATCGTCCGGTCCGCCCTCGGCGACTTTGGCGATCGTCTCGCCGGTGGCGGGGTTGATGGAGTCGAACGTCTTGCCGGAGGCGGCTTTGACGCGGCGGCCGCCGATCCAGAGCAGCTCGGTAGAGACCGCCGGCTTCGACATCAGAAGTAGTTCGAGGTGATGCCGCCGTCGGCGACCATGACGGCGCCGTTCGTCCACGACGCCTCGTCGGAGGCGAGGTAGAGCGCGAGGTTCACGATGTCCTCGGGCTTGCCGAAGCGCTGCATCGGGATGCGGTTGAGCCGCTTCGCCTTTTCCTTCGGCTCCTTGAAGAGCCACTCGGTCAAAAGCGGCGTCTCGATGGGGCCGGGGCAGATCGCGTTCGACCGCACGCCCTTCGGGCCGAACTGCACCGCGAGCGACTTCGTCAGCGCGATCACCGCGCCTTTCGACGCGGTGTAGGCGTCCTGGGGCACGCTGCAGCCGACGAGCGCGACGAACGAGGCGATGTTGATCACCGAGCCGCCGCCGGCTTTGATGAGCTCGGGGATGCCGTACTTGCAGATAAAGTACACGCCCTTCACGTTCACGCGGTAGACGAGGTCCCAGACCGCCTCGTCCGTGTCGGTCACCGAGTGGTCCTTCTCGGGAAAGATGCCGGCGTTGTTGTAGAGGACGTCGATCTTCTTGAAGGCCTTCGCGCCTTCGGAGACGAGGTTCGCGGCGTCGGCTTCCTTGCCGACGTCGCAGCGGACGAAGATCGCCTGTCCCTTGACCTTCTTCACCTGCTCGATCGTCTCGGCGCCCTTCGCCGGATCGATGTCGCCGGCGACGATCTTGGCGCCCTCACGGGCGAAGGCGATAGCGGCGGCGCGGCCCATGCCGCTGCCCGCGCCGGTAATGACGCAGACCTTGTCTTTAAGACGCATTTGGGGCTTCCTTCCGGCTCTTCTTAGTTGAGGACGTCGAAGCCGGCTTTCTCGACCGCCTCGGGAAGTCCGCTTTCGGAGAGATCGAAGCGGAGGCCGCGGTCGGTCATGACGGTGAGGCCGCGCACGACGCTAGACTTGCGGCGGACCTTGCCGATCAAGGCCGAGATGTCCTTCGCGGCGGAACGGGCGTTGGTTACGGTTCCGTTATTGAACCAGCGGATCGGCTTGGTACCCACCTTCCGGCTCGGCAGAAGCTTCACCATGATGGCCGTGTCGGTTACGAACAGGTCTCCCACCTCTTGGTTCGATTTTTTTAGTTTCAACGCGCGTCTCCCCTTTGTTGAGATATCTCGGCGGGCTCAGGAATTCTCCTAAAAAGAAAATCCGAAATCAACTGGGTACCAAGAAAGGTAGGACTCCCGGGTGCATCTCGAACACCGCGGGGAGCTTTCCCAGGCCCTCGCCGTCGATATTCAGCCAGACGTCCCCGTCGGCGGAGGCCTCGACCCGGCGGACGTGGCGCCGGGAAACCCCTTCCACGCCGAAATGCGCGCCGCGATAAATCTTCGGAAAATTAAGGAGCAATCGCCATTTCGACCCGCCGATGGTGACGAAGTCGAACTTCCCGTCTTCCAGGTCGGCGCCGTCGGCGATCCGCATGCCGCCGCCGAAAGTGGAGGAATTGGCGATGATCGCGGTATGGAGCGCGGCCGGAGGCTCGACGGCCCCGTCGACGACCAGCCGGATCGGCCGCTCCTTGGCCGTGAGCAGCCCGAGCAGGGAGGCCACCAAGTAGGTGCCGGTCCCGCCCAACGGCTTGCCTCGCCTGTTGATCTCGCGCACGACCGAGCCGGCCAGGCCGAGCGCGGCGATGTTCATGAACCAGCGAGAGCCGCTCCCCCCTTCTTCGGTCGTGAAGTGGACGAGCCCGGCGTCGAAGCGCTTCACCCGGCGCCCCTTGAGCATGGCCAGGAGCTTTTGCGGACCCATGTTCGGCGAGAGGCCGAGATGGCGCGCGGTGTCGCAGCCGGAGCCGGCGGGCCAGGTCCCGGCGACCGCGTGCGCGCGGTCCGCGGCCGGAGCCGAGAGAAACCCGTCGATCACCTCGCTCAGCGTTCCGTCGCCGCCGACCGCGAGGATCGCCTCGAAGCCCTGCGCGAGTCCCTGCCTCGCGAGCGTCGCGCCGTCGCCGTGCGCGCGCGTGTGCCAGACTTCCGTCGCCGGATGGCCCGCGCGGACCTCGGCCACGATCGCTTGCCACCGAGCGGTCGCCTTGCCGTGGCCGGCGGCCGGGTTCACGATGAAAAGCGCCTTCATTCGGCCTCGGGCGAGCCGATAGGCAGCGGCGGCTGGAGGAGCCAGCCCTTGTCGGTCGCGCGCGCGTTGAACTGCGGCTCGCCGCGGTCGATGCCCACGCGAAGGCCCTTGCCGTGCTGGAGCACTTCGATGTCGGAGGAATCCGAGACGACGAGCGCGGGGTCGCGGCCGATAAAGACCACGACGGACTCGGCGGTGCCCGGCCCGATCGGCACGGGATCGATGATGTCGGTCTGCAGCCGCTGGTTGAGCACCTTCGTGCGCACGCCGACGACGCGGCTCGGGTCGATGCCGTAGCGGGCGGCGACGATTTCGGCGACCCACTGGTTCGACGAGCTCAGCGCCCACACGTCGAAGCCGGACTCGAGGAGGCGCTTCACCAGCTCCTGCATCGCGGGCACGCGGCGCACGCCTCGCGGCGCGGGGATCGGCTTCTCGTCGCCGGCGTGCGCGCGGATTTCCTCGAAGCGAAACGGCTCGCGAAGCGCCTCATCGACGGTCTCACGCATGTACGCCTCGCACTCGGCCTCGGTGTAGCCGGTCATCACCGACGTCAGCCACGTGCGGCACGCGCGGCGTCCCTCGCGGCGGCAGATGAGGTCGTAGGACGAGAAAAGCTGCTTGCGCCAGTCGAGCCAGTCCTCGTCGTGCTGCCACGTCGACTCGGACCGCTCCGAGAAGCGCTTGTAGTCGCGGCGCGCCCGGTCGCGGTAGTCGGCGGGGATGCGCTTCCACCACGCGTCGTTGAAGCGGAACTCCGCGCGCTCGACCAGCCGAAGGAAGGCGACCTCGCCGGAGTGATGCGCGAACGCGATGTCGTCGAGCACGATCACCGCGACCGGCGGCCACTCGGCGGAATAGTTCCGGTTCGAGTCGCCCTTCTCGAATACGAGGGTCTCGAGCGCCTTCTTCACCTCGGGCTTCCAGCCGGCCTCCCGCAGGATCTCCGGCGGGCCGGTGCGTCGCGGACGCTTGAGGTCCTTGTAGCGCGGGCGACGGCGCGGGCGCGTGGCCTCCGACTTCGCCTGCGGCGCGGCCTGCGCGCTTTTAGGCTGAATGGAGGCGAGCGAAAAGTACGCCGCGAGGGCCCACCACATGGACGCGAAGTGTACAAAACTCGACGAGAGAGACGAATATTGGTATCATGATGCGTCGAACGCGCGCGTACGCGCGATTCTATACTCAACGAGACAGGGTGCGAAATGGCTAACGTCCGGAAGAAGGATCTGCTGAAAGAGCAAATCGAGCACATCGACATCACCAAGCTGAACGTCGTTCCCTTGGTCGACGCGATGGGCAAGATGGCGTTCCAGGCCCGCAACACGGCCCGCGCCGCTCAGATCTACGACCGGATGCTCGCCGACAAGGACTGCTCGGTCATCCTCTGCCTCGCGGGCTCGCTGTTCTCCGCCGGCCTCAAGAAAGTCGTGTACGACCTCGTGAAGAACAACATGGTCGACGCGATCTGCTCGACGGGCGCCAACATCGTCGACCAGGACTTCTTCGAGGCGCTCGGCTACAAGCACTACCGCGGCAACGTCTTCGCGAACGACAAGGAGCTCAGAAGCGTCCGCGTCGACCGCATCTACGACACGTACATCGACGAGGACGAGCTCGGCGAGTGCGACAACACCATCTCCGAGATCCTCGGAACCCTCGAGCCGCGGCCGTACTCCTCCCGCGAGATCATCGAGGAGATGGGCAAGTATCTCCAGAAGAACTGCAAGGTGAAGGACTCCATCGTCGACGTCTGCTACCAGAAGGGCGTTCCGATCTTCGTCCCCGCGTTCTCGGACTGCTCCGCCGGCATGGGCCTGCTGCACCACCAGTGGCACAACCCTGAGAAGCACGTCTCCTGCGACTCCGCGAAGGACTTCGTCGAGATGACGCGCATGAAGCTCGAGGCCGGCGACACCGGTCTCATCATGATCGGCGGCGGCGTGCCGAAGAATTTCGCCCAGGACATCGTGGTCGCGGCCGAGATGATCGGCATCGAAGCCGCGATGCACAAGTACGCGGTCCAGATCACCGTGGCCGACGAGCGCGACGGCGCGCTCTCCGGCTCCACGCTGAAGGAAGCGTGCTCCTGGGGCAAGGTGGACGTCGTCTACGAGCAGATGGTCTACGCCGAAGCGACGCTCGCCTTCCCGCTCGTCGCGGGCTACGCGTACCACAAGGGCAACTGGAAGGGCCGCACCGCGAAGCGGTTCAACCAGTTCCTGAACCGGGGCGAGCTGGTCGCCGCGCAGAAGTAGTGTCCAACAAACCCTGGAACGCGGACGACTCCGCAACGCTCTACAACCTCAAGGGTTGGGGTCTTAAGTACTTCGACATCGCCGAAGACGGCCACCTGCGCCTGCACCCGCGCCGGGAAGCCAAGCGCTCCATCGACATGAAGCAGGTGGTCGACGACGTCGTCGGCCGCGGCATCAAGCTGCCCGTCCTCTTCCGCTTCCAGGACGTCCTGCGCCATCGCGTCGAGCAGCTCAACGAAGGCTTCAAGAAGGCGATCGCCGATTCCGGCTACCAGGGCAAGTACTACGGCGTCTACCCGATCAAGGTGAACCAGCTCCGCGAGGTCGTCGAGGAGATTCTCGACGCCGGCGCGCCGTACAACTACGGCTTGGAAGCGGGCTCGAAGGGCGAGCTCATCGCCGTGCTCGGCATGAACGGCAACGAAGCGCTCACGATCGTCAACGGCTATAAGGACGAGTCGATGATGCGCCTGGCGATGATCGGCGCCAAGCTCGGCAAGAAGGTCATCGTCGTCATCGAGAAATACTCCGAGCTCGAGATCCTGCTCAAGGCCGCCAAGGAGCTGGGCGTACGGCCGATGATCGGCATCCGCGGCAAGCTCCAGGCGCAAGGCTCCGGCAAATGGGCCTCCTCCGCCGGCGACACGGCGAAGTTCGGCCTCACGACGCCCGAGATCTTGACCGCCGCCCGCTTCCTCCTCGCCGAAGGCCTGGGCGACTGCCTCAAGATGTTCCACTTTCACATCGGCTCCCAGGTCACCGACATCCGCGCCATCCAGGGCGCGGTGAAGGAAGGCGCCCGCTTCTACGCGAAGCTCCGCAAGATGGGACTCGGTCTCGAGTTCCTGGATTGCGGCGGTGGCATGGGCGTCGACTACGACGGCACCCACACCTCGCGCGACAGCTCGATGAACTACAACCTGCGCGAGTACGTCAACGACGTCGTCTACGCGATCCAGGAAGTCTGCGCGCAGGAAAAGGTGCCGGACCCCAACATCGTCACCGAGACCGGCCGCGCGATCGTCGCGCACCACTCCGTCCTCGTTGTCAACGTCTTCGGCTCCATCGACCCGGGCGCCGCGCCCATCGAGCCGGAAACGAGCCCCAACGAGCACCGCGTCGTCGGCGAGATGCGCGAGATCTTGAAGCTGATCACGCCGCGCAACTTGGGCGAGAGCTATCACGACGCCCAGGCCAAGAAGGACGAGGCATTCAACCTCTTCAACCTCGGCTATCTCGAGCTCGAGGACAAGGCGAAGGTCGAGACGCTCTTCTGGAAGGTCTGCCTCGAGATCCGCAATCGGATTCCGACGGCGAAGTACGTGCCCGAAGACCTGCAGGAGATGGCGGGCAAGACGCTCGACCAGTACATGTGCAATTTCTCGCTCTTCCAGTCGCTCCCCGACTCGTGGGCGATCGGCCAGCTGTTCCCGGTCATCCCGCTGCAGCGCCTAAACGAGGAGCCGACCCGCCGCACGACGCTCGTCGACATCACCTGCGACTCCGACGGCAAGATCGCCCAATTCGCCTGCCACCGCAAGTCGGGCGGCGCCCTGCCGGTCCACGAGCTCAAGAAGGAGGAGCCGTATTACCTCGGCATCTTCCTCATGGGCGCCTACCAGGCGACGATGGGCGACATCCACAACCTCTTCGGCCGCGTCAACGAAGTCCACGTCTTCGAGGACGAGGAAGAGCCGGGCGGCTACTACATCGAGGAGATCATCCAGGGCCAGAACATCCGCGAGGTCCTGGCGGACATCCAGTACTCCGACTTCGAACTCGCCAAGAACGTGAAGGAAGCGATCGAGAAAGAAGTCAAAAACGGCGCGCTCAAGCCCCGCGAAGGCGTCGATCTCCTGAACTCGTACGAGGCGGTCATGCAGGAATACACCTACATCGACCCGTCGACGCCCAAGCCCGCGGTACAGGCGCCGCCGATCATCAACGGCGCGGCCGCGCCCGCGCCCGCCGAGCCCGCTCCCACGCCCGCGCGCTAGTGCTCCTGCTGGACCGGCTGCTGATCGGCCTCACCGCGGTCGCCGGAGTCTATTTCGTAAAAGTCTTCCGCGCCTACCTGTCGTTCCCCCTCTCCAACCGGGGACCGCTCGGCATCGCCGCCGCGATGCTGTTCGTCGCCGCGCTGCTCAAGATGATCGTGGGCTACCTGCTGGTGGGCAACGAGGATTGGTACGTGCTGGCCTGCGGAGGGCGCTACAACGCGCGCGGGCGGCCGGATATGAAGCCCGAGTTCAACTGCTCGCTCGGCTGCGTCCACGACCGCGCGGAACTCGGCGCGGCCGCGGCCGCCCACCGGGCGCTCATGCCCGACCGCAAAGCGTGGATCACGCTCTGCCAAATCCTGCTCGTGGTGAGCCTGGTCAGCTGGGCCGGTCCGCTCTTCGACGTGGGACCCTGGGGACAGGGCGTCCTGATCGGGAGCACCCTCGGCATCGTTCTCGCCTTCAAGAGCCGCAGCCGGGGCGCCAAGTTCCTCGCGGGCGTGACGATCGTCGGCTTATTCCTGTACTTCTTCGGGGCCTACATCGACTGGGAGGACTGGGGCGAGCTGATCCTGCTCCCGATCGTCCTGCCGTTCGCGCTGATGAACCAGGGCGACGACGACTGATCGTTATATTCGCGGGTGGCAGAGGCCGCGGCTGACGAACGTCCACGCGGCCATCTTGTAGAGCAGGCGCATCGCGACGTTGGCGTCCCACTCGCTCCCGTTCGACGGGGCCACTTCGACCAGGTCGAAGCCCAGGATCTTCCGGCCGGACCGGGCGAGGATCGAGAAGATCCGGTTCGCCTCGGCTAAGTCCAATCCGCCGGGGACCGGCGTGCCCGTTCCAGGACAATAACGCGGGTCGAGGCCGTCGATGTCAAAAGTGATCCAGACCTGCTTGGGCAGCGAGTTCACGATCTCGGTCGCGACGCGATCCCACGGCTCGCCGAGAAAGCGCCGCCGCTCGAGCGACGCCTGGTGGAACACGTCGGCGCGGTGGCCGAGTCCGCGAATGTACTCGTCTTCCTGCTCGCAAAAGTCGCGGATGCCGACCTGCACGATCTTGCGGATCTTGGGCAGCGCTCCCATCGCGTTGCGCATGATGGAGGCGTGCGAGAACGTGAAGCCCTCGTAGGCGTCGCGCATGTCGATGTGCGCGTCGAAGTGCAGCAACCCGAACTCGCCGTAGTTCTCGGTCGCGGCCTTGAACGCGCCAAGCGGTACGGAATGATCGCCGCCGACGACGCCGACGATCTTGCCGGCCTTCATCAGCTCGCTCGTCTCGCCGTAGACCCAATCGTTGAGCTTGCCGCCGAGCTCGTTGGCCGTTTTTAGGGCCTTCTTAAGCTCCGCCTTGTCGGCTTTCCCGCCGTTCTTGATGATCTTCTGGGCGGCCGCCTTCGCGAGCTTGTTCCAGCCGGCCACCTCCTTCGACTCGGGACGCATGAAGATGCCGGGCTCGTAGGGCTTATGCACCTCGGCGTCGAAGAGGTCGATCTGCGCGCTCGCCTCGAAGATCGCCGACGGTCCCTTGGAGGTGCCGCCGCCGTAGGACGTCGTCGCCTCCCACGGCACGGGCACGACGACGAGCGCGGAGTCCTGTTCGGTGCATGGAAGGCCAAACAGCCCTCCGTCGGCGGCGGAATTCGGATCGAAGGCGGTCATGACGGCTATTCTACTTTTTGTTCGGCGCGGCCGCGGCGACTACTGTCCGAGCGCGCTGAGCTTCTTGACGGCGTCGGGGTCGGAGAGGAGCTTTTGGATGCGCGGGTCCTTCATAAGGGCGCTCACGTCCATCTCTTGGAGGGCCTTCTGGAGCTCCGGGTCCGCGAAGATCGCCTTAAGCTCGGGGTCCTCGAGCGCCGCTTGGACGTCCGGGTCCTTCATGAGCTCGGCGGCCGCCTTCGGGTCGGAGCGGACGGCGGCGAGCTTCTTCGCGCCGTCGAGGAAGGACCAGCGCACCGCGTCCATCAGGGCGTGCCTGCGGGTGAACGCCAGAAAGTGCGAGTCCCCCGCGAGCTTGTCGAGGTCCCAGCCGGCCTTAGACAGCGGCTCGTCGAAGGCGATCACGACCGAGAGGAGCACCCAAACGAGCACGCCCCCCTTAGCCGCCCCCATCGCCGCGCCGGCCGCGCGGTTCGTGCCGCGGAGGGGGCCCGGCGGAAGGAACTTTCCGAGGATCGTCCCCAGCAGCAGCCGGGCGCCGATGTAGACCGCGAGCATGACGAGGACGCGCAACGCGACGGGCGCGGCGGCCGGAGGGAGGAAGGAAAGCGCTCCCGGACCGATCGCCTCGGTGAGGGGCTTGGCGGTCGCGTAGGCGAGCGCCAAAGCGACCCACTGCGCCGCTTGCGCCACCGCCCCCGAAAACGCGCCAAGAAGCCCGAAGACGACGATCACGCCGAGAAGCCACAAGTCGAGTCGCATGAAGCCGCGATTGTATCACTTGCGGTCCGTGCCGGAGGCGCTAAGCGAGAATGGACGTTCTATCGAGTGATTCGATGCCCGGGATCGAGCCGCTC
>JACRDR010000158.1 GCA_016212845.1 Elusimicrobiota bacterium | reverse complement strand
GAGCGACGGCGACGACAGCGGAGTCTCGCGCAGGACCGCCGCGTGCTTTCGCAGGAGGGCCGCGGCCGCGCGCTTCCAGCGGCGGTCTCCGGTCGCGGCGTGCAGCCGCGAGAACGCCGACAGGGCCGCGGCCTCCTCGCATGGCGCGGGCTCGTCGGAGTCGCAGCGTCCGTCCGCGCGAAAGACGAGCTCCTCGAGCCGGACTCCCCACGCGCCCGCGCGATCGAGCCTAGACGTTTCGAAGTCCCATTCGAAGAGGTCGAGAAAGCCCTCGATCGCCGCCGCGTAATCGGCGGGAAACGCCTCCGGCCCGCCTCCCGGAGCGCGGTGGGTGAGACGTCCCGCGCCGGTGCTTAGCAGGGTTTCGAAGAACCGGCCGAGCCCAGCCGCCGCGTTTCCCCAGCGCGGCTCTTTCAGCAGGGAGGCTCCCAGCGCGAGCGCGGAGAGCGCCGTTCCGTTGGACGCCGTCACCGCCTGCCCGTCCCGCGGGGGGCGCGGACGTCCGCCGCGCGCGCCTTCACGGTAATAGGCGCCCTCCTCCGGCGCGGCGCCGGGAGCCGGCGGGCTGTCGGCCGCGAGGCCCGCGGCCAAGCCGCCGCCCGGCAGAGCGAGCTCCGCGAGCATCCAATCGAGCGTGGCTCGCGCGACCTGGGCGAGCTCCGGGTCTCCGGAGGCGGCGTAGGCCCGCAGGTACGCGCGCGCGAGCGCCGCGTTGTCGGCGAGGAGCTTTTCGTAGTGCGGCCGCCGCCACTCGGGGTCCGAGGCGTAGCGGTGGAAGCCTCCGTCGACCGCGTCGAAGATCGCGCCCTCCGCCATCCGGCGCAGGGCCCGGACCGAAAGCTCGAGCGCGGCCCGGTCGCCGGTCCGGAAGCGGCGGTAGAGGAAAAAATCGTGGAGCGCGGGCCGGGGGACTCTGGGCGGCGGTCCGAATCCGGCGCCGTCGTAAGAGGCCGCGAGCGCGCGCGCGGCCCGGGTGGAGACTTCGGGATCGTGCTCCTTCTCGAGCCGCAGCTCTCGGTCGCGGACGGCGAGCGCCTCTTTGAGGCCCGCAGCGTCCGCGAGCACGTCGGCCCGGCGCTCGCGCCAGAGGCGGTCGACGTCCTCGAGCAGGGGACGGAGCCCCGGCCTGCCGTCGCGGCTTTCGGGCGGTAGGTACGTTTCCGAATGGAAGGGGTCGAGGCCGGGCGTCAGCCACAGGTTGAGCGGCCAGCCGGTCTCCCAGCCCGCGGCGGCGGCGGCGGTCATGAAGCGGCGATCCAGATCGGGCCGCTCCTCGCGGTCGACGAGCACGGGCACGAAGCGTTCGTTGAGGAGCCTCGCGACGCGCGCGTCCTGGAACGTCTCTCGCTCCATTACGAGACACCAATGGCACGCGAGAAAGCCGACGGAGACGAAGAGCGGACGGTCCGACTCGCGGGCGAGCGCCAGTGTCCGCTCGTTCCAAGCGTTCCAATGCACGGCGTCCGCGGCGTGGCGCCTCCAATAATCCCCGGATTCGCTCGCGCCGGCCGGCCCGAGCGCTGACATGAAGAGAAAACCGGTCAGGAATCGGCAAAGCTGTTGCGTCGATTTAGGACTGGTGAGTCCGAAACCCGACATCTTGAGACTGCCTCTCACCACGCGCTACTCCCTCGCCGCCGCCGCGCACCTCGCCACCCAGCCGCACGGGGCGTACTGCCTGGTCGGCCGCGTCGCCGCCTCCACCGGGATGCCGCGCTCGTTCCTCGCGACGATACTCCAGCGCATGGCCCGGAAGGGGCTCTTGGACAGCTGCCGCGGCCCGCTGGGCGGCTATCGCCTGCGGACGCAGCCGACTCGCATCACTTTGGCCGACGTGGTGGAGGCGGGCGGCGACGGATCTCACGACCGCGGACAGTGCCTCGCGGCGGCGCGGAAGTGCGATCCGGACCGGCCGTGCGTGCTGCATCCGGTGGTGCGCGCCTGCCAGGACGATCTTTGGGACATGCTGAACCGGACGAAGCTGAGCGAACTGGCCGCAACGGAGGAGCGATGAAGGACGAGCAAGACGCGAAGGGGCTTTCGCGCCGCGATTTCTTGAAAGCCGGAGGGACCGCGGCGGCCGCCGCGGGAGCCGCGCAGCTCATGGGGAGCGAACTCGTGACCGCCCAGGAAGCGGCGGGCGGCATGGGCTCCAAGTTCCGGCGGGAGCTCCAGGCGCAATGCCCGTACTGCGGCGTCGGCTGCGGCACGCTGATCCAGGTCGAGGGCGACCAGATCGTCGGCATGGTGCCGGACCGGCTGCACCCGACGAACAAGGGCGTGCAGTGCATCAAAGGCTTGAACGCGCAGGAACCGATCTACCGGGACCGCCTCGAGCGCGTCCTCATCCGCAAGGACATGAGCGATCCGCTGCGCGGCCACGTCTCTGAGTCGAAGGGCCGCTTCGACGAGTCCGTCTTCCGCGAGGCCACCTACGAGGAGGCGGAGGAGCTCGTCGCTTCCCGGATCGCCGAGATCATCAAGGCGAAAGGGGGCAACGCGGTCGGCCTCAACGGCTCCGGCCAGCTCACGATGGAAGCGCAGTGGATCGAGAACGTCCTCATGAAGGGCGTCGTCACCTCGAACTCCATCGAGGCGAACGCGAGGATGTGCATGACGTCGGCCGCGACCGGCTACTTCCATTCCTACGGCTCCGACGCCCCGCCGACCTCCTACGACGACATCGAGCAGGCGGACTTCATCTCGTTCTGGGGCCATAACGCCCGGGAAGCTCACCCGATCCTGTTCTGGCGCGTGGCGGACTATAAGCGCGTCTCCGGGATCGCGACGCTGGTCTCGGATCCTCGCCGCACCGGCACGGTGCAGGGCCTCGAAGAGGTGGATCCGCGCAACTCGTTCCACTTCCAGACGATCAACGGCGACATCTCGTACCTCAACGCGATCGCGCACGTGATCCTGACCAAGTACCCGCAGGCGGTGATGCCCGAGGAGTGGCTGGACAAGAACTGCAACGGCTGGAAGGAGTACGTCGAGGGGATCAAGACGCGCTACTCGCCCCAGCAGGTCGTCGAGCGCCTGCGCCCGATCGACCGCGGACGCGTGACGGTGGAGCAGATCGAGAACGTGGCGAAGCTTTGGGCCGAGGCCTCGATCAAGGGCCGCAAGCGCGGCAAGGGCGGCGTCCTGACGTTCTGGGGCATCGGCTACAACCAGATGATCCACGGCCAGCACAACACGATCTCGATCATCAACCTGCACCTCCTGACGGGCAACATCGGGCGGCCGGGCTGCGGCTCGCACTCCCAGACCGGCCAACCGAACGCGATGAGCGAGCGCTTGATGGGCGGCCTCACGGGACGCCTGCCGTTCAACAAGGGGCTCGACAACGAGGATTGGCGCAAGTGGATGAACAAGAGCTGGCGCTTGCCCGAGGGGCGGCTCGACATCGCGGCCAAGTACAAGAACCCGATGGTCATCGGCATGATGGAACGCGCGCTCAAGGGCGACCTCGACGCGATGTTCTGGATGTACACGACGCACGTCCACATGCCGGACCTAAATACGCTGGTGCGTCCCGCGCTGACGAAGATGTTCGTCGTCGTGCAGGATATCTACCGCCACGCGCCGAACCTGCTCTACGCCGACGTCGTCTTCCCGGCGATCACGTGGGGGGAGTGGACCGGAGGCGTCTATATCCAAAGCGAGCGCCGGCTCTACGTCAACGACGGCGTCTCGGTCGGCAAGAACGAGAAGGGCCAGCCGCTGCTGCACGCGCTGCCCGACATGGACCTCGCGATCGACAAGTCCAAGGCCATCGCCAAGAAGCTCGGCTTGGACGCCGAGAAGATCTTCCCGTACAAGAAGACGCTCAAGAACCGGTACGGCCAGAAGTTCTACGACCCCGAGGACGTGTTCCGCGACATCATCAAGGCGTCGAAGGGCTCGGACGCTGACCTGACCGGCATGCTCGAGGTGGAGGCGAAGGACGGGATCGGCCTCTACGAGCAGCTGCGCCGCCTGCGCGGGCTCCAGTGGCCGGCGCCGAACTACGAGTCGGCGAAGAAGGGCGGCACGCCGCGTCGCTACATCGGGCAGGAGAAGTGGGACGGCAAGCCCTACGGCGCCTTCGCTCGAGCCGGCGGCAAGGCGAAGTTCAAGCTGTGCGAACAGGACTACTCCTCGCTCAAGGAGACCTGCGGCAAGCTCATGGCCTTCGGGGAGGAGATCGGCCTCAAGGTCCGCGCGGGAGCCACTAATAAGGAAGTGCTCGAGGCGGCGGAAAAGCAGCCCTTTCTGACCGACAACATGGACTTGCTCATTAAGGCGCGCGACAACGCGCTGCCGCCGGAGATCCCGGACCTCGACTTCTTCGACGATCCGGCGAAGACGCTCGAGGACGCCGCGAAGGAGAACAAATATCCTTTCTGGCTCGGCCTCGGCATCGTCTACGAGCACTTCCACACCGCCAAGACCGTGCAGGGCCCCACCACCCGGAAGCTCGTGCCCGAGCAGTACATCGAAGTCAGCGAGGACGACTCGAAGCGCTGGGGCCTCGAGGACGGGGAGCGGGTCCGGGTCGTGACGCGCCGGGGCAGCTACGAGGCTCGCGTGTCCGTCGGCACCGACTCGCAGGTGAAGCCCGCCCGCACGCAGGTCCCGCCCGGCTACATGTTCAGCCCGTGGAACCTGTCCGTCGCCGACAGCTCGGATCCCGCGAAGAACCGCTGGCTCGTCAACGCCGTGAGCCATCGCGCGTGGGATCCGGTCTCGGGGCAGGCGGACTACAAGAAGATCGCGATGCGGCTGGAGCGGATAGCCTGAGGACCGATGGAGGAGCTGAGCCGCCGGGAGCTTCTCAAGAACGCGGCCGCCGCGGGAGCGGCGCTGGCCGTCGGCGGGGCGATGCTTCGCCCCGCTGCGGCCGAGGCGTCCGCGATCCGGCCCCCCGGCGCGCTCGAGAAAGACGAGTTCCTGTCCCGGTGCATCCGCTGCGGCCGGTGCTCCGACGCCTGCCCGAACCAGGCGATCCAGATGTTCACGAAGGCCAACGGCGCGAAGTTCTCGATGGTCCCCGGGCCCGGCGAGGACTCGACTCCCGTGATCTTCCCGCGTCAGCAGGCGTGCAACCTCTGCCAGAAGGTCGACGGCGAGTACCTGCGCTGCACCGAGGCGTGCCCGACCGGAGCCCTCACGAAGATCCTGCGCTCGGAGGCGGCGTCGCGCGTGAGCATGGGCAAGGCGCGAATCGACAAGGACCTTTGCTACTCCTTCAACCACCGCTGCTGCGGCGTCTGCATCCGGGCGTGCCCCCTGCAGGGGACGGCGCTCAAGACCGGCCCGCACGAGACGCCGATCCTCGACCCCGACGCGTGCGTGGGCTGCGGCCTGTGCGAGCGGGCCTGCATCCGCTATCCGCAGGCGATCACGGTGACCGCCGATGCGTGACTTCCGGCTGACGCGGCGGCAATTCCTCGCGCGCACGGCGGGCTGCGGCGCGGCGCTCGCGACGTTTGCCGCCGTCGCGGACGCGCCGCCCGCGTGGCTCTCTCCGGACCTCATCCGCCGCGGCCTCCTGCGGCCGCCCGGCGCCCTGGGGGAGCCCGAGTTCCTCGCCCGGTGCATCCGCTGCCAGCGGTGCGCGGAGGTCTGCGAGACGAACGCGATCCGCTACGCGCCGGCGTCCCTCGGCCGTTCGGTGCACACGCCGTTCTTGGTCCCGGAAGAGGCCGCCTGCGACCTTTGCCTCGAATGCGGCGCCGCGTGCCCGACCGGCGCGCTCCGGCCGCTCGCCGCGCCGTCGGAGGCGAGGATGGGCACGGCGGTCGTCGACAAGCGCCTCTGCGTCAGCCACAACGGCACGGGCGTGTGCGGCGCCTGCTTCACGATCTGTCCGTTGAAGGGGAAGGCGATCACCCAGGGCTCGCGCAACGCGCCCGAGGTGCACGTCGAGAGCTGCGCGGGCTGCGGGCTCTGCGAGGAAGCGTGCATCGTCCGCGATCCGAAGGACGGCCGCGCCATCCGGGTGCGCAGCGAGAGGCGCTGGGATGCGTGAGCCCCGACTGATTTGGCCGTGGCGGCGCGCGACGCAGCTTCTCGTGCTCGCGTCGATCGTGTTCTTCCCGCTGGTCGCGCGCTACAGCCACTACCTCTGGGCCCGGCAGACGGAAAAGGTGCTCGACCGCTGGTCGTGGAGCGTCGCCGGGACCGCCCTGCGCGCGACGGACGCCGTCCTGCGCGCCGGCCTGCCGATGGAGGAAGCCGGCGTGGCCGGCCGGAGGCCGCGCAAGAGGATGCTGTGGCGCGCGCGCCAGCTCGTGGGCTCGCCGGCCTGGTCGGCCCGGATCCTGGGCGTCTCGCTCACCGATCTTTTGGCCGGCCTCGAGAGCGCGCTCGCTTCCCGGAGCGTAAGGACGGCGCTGCTCCTGGGTCTCGCGCTGCCGCTGGCGGGGACGCTCCTGCTTGGGCGCGTCTACTGCGGCTGGCTTTGCCCGATGGGGCTGCTCCTGCCGCTCGCGCGCCGGTTGCGCCCGCTTCTCGCCTACCTCGAGCTGCCGCCGGGCGAGGCGCGGCTGTGGAAGGGGAACAAGTACGCCCTGCTCGCGGCGGGCGGCGCGCTCGCCGCCGTCACCGGCCTGCCGGTGCTGCATTACCTCTATCCGCCGGCGATCCTCTCCCGCGAGAGCCACGCGTTCGCTACGGTGCTTTTCGATCGCGCGGAGATCGGGCGCTTCGGCTTTCCGTGGGGCGCGTTCTCCGCGGGGCTCCTCGTGCTCGCCGCGATCGTCTTCGTCGAGGTCGCGGCGGCGCCGGGCGTCTGGTGCGCGAGCCTCTGCCCGGGAGGCGCGCTGTACGCGGCGCTCTCGCGGTGGAAGCGGCTCGACCTGGTCCGCTCCAAGCCGGGCTGCGTCGACTGCGTCCTCTGCGACCGCGCCTGCCCGATGCAGCTTCAGCCGATGACGGACCGCACCGGCCCCGAGTGCGACGCCTGCGGCGTCTGCGTCGACGTCTGTCCGACGAAGGCGCTGTCGTTTCGCGTGCGGCGGCCGAAGACGACGGCGGCCGCCGCCGCGCTCCTGCTTCTCGCCGCGATCCCCGCGTGCGCCCACCACATCATCGGCATCCCGCACTACGCCTACGACGACGCGTTTCCGCAGGCGCCGGTGCTCAAGCTGCGCGAAAAGCTCGGCCCCTACTCGGTCGTGCTCACCGTCTATCCCGGTAATCCCCGGCCGGGCGAGCGCGCGGAGATGCACGTCTACGTCACGGACCCCGCTACCAACCTGCCGTACGCCGGCGAGGTCCTGCTCGAGGCGTACCGGCTCTACGCGTTCGGCTTCCGCGAGCGGATCCAGGAGCCGCAGGCGGGCTTCGCGGACATGGCGCTGCACAAATACTGGGTCCTCTACCCGGCGGTGGCGAACTACGAGGTCGCGATCCTGCTGCCCGGCCTCGACGGCAATTCGGACCTGAAGTTTCCGATGGTCGTGGGCGAGCCGGGCTCTCCGTGGGTCTCGCTCGGGCTTTATCTCGGCGCGGCGGCGCTATTTATCGTGGGCGTGCGGGCGGCGCGGATCAAGCGCGCGCGCCGCCGACCCCCCGTGGAGGCGGCGGCATGAACCGGCTCGCGCTCGCGTTTCCCTGGCTTTTCGCG
>JACRDR010000157.1 GCA_016212845.1 Elusimicrobiota bacterium | reverse complement strand
GAGCCCACCACGTCGGGCGGCAGCGGCACCGGAGGGGAGTTCTGGACGTACGGCGTCACGACCGGCGTCGGCGTCGAGCTCCCGATCGGCCGGCTCGGCATCGCGCCCGAGATCGGCGGCCGCTTCCAGCGCGGCACCGCGGGGAAGCGCATCAACGACCTCTATCTCGCCATCGGCGTCCACTTCTACCTGTTCAAGGGCGACTCGGCTTCCCGGAAGGAGAAAATGTGAGCGTCGAGGGCTTCTCCTGCCGGATATACGGCGTGCTCGTGGAAGGCGACAGGGTGCTGCTTACGCGCAGCCGCTTCATTGACCGCGAGTTCGTGAACTTTCCGGGCGGCGGCATGGAGCCGGGCGAGGCGCCCGTCGCCGCGCTCAAGCGCGAGTTCGTCGAGGAAACGGGGCTCGAGATCGAGCCCGTGCGGGTCCTCTACGCCAGCGAGGGGCTCCACCTCTCCACGCAGATGCCGATGCAGATCGTCGCCATGTTTTGGCTCGTCGAAAAGAAGGGCGGGACCCTGCGCCGCGGCGGCAACGGCGACGACGTGATCGATCTCTTCTGGGCGGACGTCGCCTCCGTCCCCGTCGACGAGATGTTCCCCGCGGACCGGGAGTTCGCCGGCCGACTCCACAAGCTGCTCGCCTCCTAACCATGTCCTTCACCGGCCAGATCGACGCGAAGTGCCCCGGCTGCTCCGAAAGCGGGGATTTCGAGATTTGGAGCTTCGTCCGAGGAGATCTCGACGAGACTTTGCGCGAGCGCATCAAGGGCGGCGAACTCAACGTGCTCGAGTGCCCGAACTGCGGACGGCTCTTCTATCCCGAGACCTCCTGGGTATACGCCGAGCCTCCCAAGGACCTGCTCGCCTTCGTCTTCCCCGAAGGGTACCGGGAGGAGGCGGACAAGTGGCGCGCCAAGATGCGCGAGGATTTCGAGAAGATGCGCCCGGTCACGGAGAAGCTCGGTCTGCACGAGGAGCCGCTGGTCTTCTTCGGCGCGGAGCCCTTGGCGATGCTCCTCCACGAGACCGAGGCGCTCGAGGATGAAGCGGAGGTCGCCCACTATTTCTGCGAGAAGCTCGGGCTCACGCACCGTCTCGTCGGCGCGGCGTTCGCTCGCGCGCGCCGGCTGCCGCGCTCGCTCGTGCAGGCGAAAGGGCCGTACTCCCGCGAGCGCGCGGTCGAGGGCTTGAAGAAGCTCGTCGCGGAGAACGACCGGCTCGAGGGCTACCGGCGCTGGCTCCAGTACCTTTCGAGCGACGGCCCCGAGCCTCCGTTCGTCGGCAAATGACACACGAAACCTTCGCGGCCATCGACTTCGAGACCGCCGACCACGGCGCCGACAGCGCCTGCGCGGTCGCGATCGTTCGCTGCGAGGGGGGGCGGATCGTGCGCCGCGAACGCCGCCTGCTCCGTCCGCCGCGCCAGCGCTTTATGTTCACGGCGATACACGGCATCTCCTGGAACGACGTGGCGGGCGCTCCGACCTTCGCCGAGGCTTGGCCGGAGCTCGAGGAATCCCTATCGGGCATCGATTTCCTGGCGGCGCACAACGCGAGCTTCGACCGGCGCGTGCTGTCCGCCTGCTGTTGGGCTTCCGGGCGGCCGTCTCCGTCCCACCCGTGGGTCTGCACCGTGAAGCTCTCGCGGCGTCAGTGGAAGCTTCCGAGCAACTCCCTGCCGAACGTGGCCCGGCACCTCGGCCTCACCCTGAACCACCACGAGCCCCTTTCCGACGCGGAGACGTGCGCGCGGATCGTGCTCGCGGCGAAGCTCGATGGAGCGGAGGTCTCATGCGCGACCCTTTCCTGACGGCGGCGATCGAAGAGGCGAAGAGAGGCTGGGACGAGGGGGGGATTCCGATCGGCTCCGTGCTCGTGCGCGACGGGAAGATTCTGGGGCGCGGCCACAACCGCCGGGTCCAGCAAGGCGACCCGATGGCGCACGCCGAGATCGACTGCCTGCGCAACGCGGGCCGCATCGGCCACTATCGCGGCACCGTGCTCTACTCCACCTTGATGCCCTGCTACCTTTGCGCCGGCGCGGCGGTCCAGTTCGGCGTGCCGAAGGTGATCGTCGGCGAGTCCGAGACGTTTCCGGGCGCGCGCGAGCTGATGGAGGCGAAGGGCATCGAGGTCGTCGACGTGCACGACGCGGAGTGCGTGGCTCTCATGAAGCGGCTCATCGCGGAGAAGCCCGGGCTCTGGAACGAGGATATCGGCGTATGAAGACCCTGCTCCTGCTCGCGATCCTTCCCGCGCTGGCGGCCGACGCCCCGTCGAGCCGTCCCGACGGGGATCCTCCGGGCCACGGGTCCCAGCGCCTCGCCGTCGACGCGATCAAGAACGCGCACTACGGCTTCAACGGCGACGCGTGCCTCGTCTCCATCGACGCGGTCGCGTTCCGCGCGCCCGACCCGGCGCTGCCCGCCGAGGACACGTTCACTTTTTCTTTCCGCTCGCCGATGCTCAATCGCGCGCGCTGGGACTACCGCATCTGCCTGCCCGAGGCGGCGGGCACGTCCGACCCTCGCTGCAAGGGCGAGTGGGAGAGCGCGCAGTACAAGGCCGACGGTCCGGTCAAATGCGCGGCGGGACGCATCGCGGACACCGGAGAGGTGCTCGTCGTCGCGAGCAAGAACGGGCTGCCGAAGCCGCCCGTGGACGGGATGCAGTTCGGCCTGAGGAACGTGCCGAAGAGCGGCAAGGGTCTCGCGAAGGAACCCAAGCTCAAAGGCAAGCTCGTGTGGCTCGTCGAGTCGCGCGAGGAGTGCCAGGCCTTCGACGCCGTCAGCCTCGCGCCGCTTTATAAGGGCGGCTGCAAAAAGCTCGGCTGGCCCGAGCCGAAGTAGTCAGCGTCCGATCTCCTTGATCGCGCCGTCCCAGCCCACGAAGTAGAGCGCGACGCCCGTGTGCCAGAAGAAGCCTTTCTTGGCGGGGGTCGCGGGCATCCAGTAGTCCCACTTGTTCGGGCGGTCGACGATCGGCGGAAGATCGACGACCTTCGAGCCTGTCTTGGACGCCCCATCCAGGATCCAGAGCTCGCCGTTGGCCGCCGTCCAGAGCCTTTCTCCATCCGCGCGGATCGCGCGCACCTCCCGCGTCTTGAAGGGCGCCTTCACCGGACCGAGCGCGCGTCCTTGCCGCGTGACCCAGGCGATGGACCGGCCGTCTTCGCCGAAGCCCCAGAGTCCTCCGGCGAAGACGGGATACGGCGCGGCGCTGGAGTTCGTCCGCCAGGCTTCCTGCACGCTTCCGTCGGCGCGCAGGAGCTTCACGGCTTTGTGGTCTCCCTCGCGCACCGAGACCGGGATGACGAATTCCGTCCCCAGATACGCCCCCTCCACGGTGAAGGGGATCGACTTCGCCTTGGTGATCGACGGAGGAGAGAGCCTCCACGTGCGCGTCTTGCCGCCGGGCAGGCGCTGCGTGACGGTGCCCTTTTCGAAGTCGCGCAGGCCGGCGAGGCCCGAGTCGTAGGCGGCGCGTCCGAACAGCTCGACCGAACTGGGCGCGTCGAGGCTTTTTCGGGTCCATTTCGGGTTGGGCCCCGACACTTCCTCGACCGGAACGTAGTCCCCTTCCCAAGTCCACAGGCCGATCTCGGCGCCGCGCCTCACGATATACGCCCAGCCGGGAGCGGTGAAGCGGCCCTTGAGCGCGAGCTTCTTGGGAGGGCGGCCCGACCAGAGCTCGTAGCCCAGATGTCCGCGGTCGTAGGGAAGCAAGACCCACAGTACGCCTTTCCCATCGAACTGATACTCGGTGTTGAGCCACTGGGGGAGAGAGAATCCGCTCTCATGCCCGCGGTAGAGCTCGGACCGGGATCCGTCCGGCGCGGCCCAAACCAGGGAGCCCGACACCGTCTGCAGAAGCGCTCCGTCGAGCGGCCGGAACGAGAGCGGCGCGCGCGTCGAAGGGTAATCCGCCGGGGCGATCATGCGTGTCGCTTGGCGCACCTCGCGCTCTTTCCATAGCGTGATTCCTCCGAGGAGGAGCCCGCCGGCCGCGGCCGACAACGCGATGCGGCCGAGGGCGGCCCAGCCCGTCTTCTCGCGGCGTTCGAGCCGCCGCGCGGTCTCGGAAAGCGCCGAACACGCGCCGCCCATGCCTGCGAGCCAAGCCGCCGCGCCCCAACCGAGGAACGACACGCGCGCTCCGTGCAGTTGGTTCAGCGTCAGGCCGCCCATGACGCCCCAGAAGCAGAGACCGCCGAACAACGCGCCGACGAGCCCGCCGAGAAGTCCGCTGCCGGACGCGTAGGCGACGACCAGGCTTACGAGCAGCATGTAGGCGAGCGTCCCGGCGAAGCCGACCGGATACGACGCGAGCGAGTCGGGGAACCAGTGGGTCCAGGAACGGAACGGCGCCTGCAGCGTGTCGCCGTCCTTGGGTAGGACGAGAAGCGCCGCGGCCAAGACGAGCGCCCCGAGCAGCGCGGTATTGGCCGCGCCGGACCACGCGTACGCCCATGCGCGCCTGGAGGCCCGGACGGGAAGGAGCGTTTCCGCGGAGCGCGCGGTGTCGCCGGCCAGCTGCGCTCCCGCGGCGCCTCCGAAAAGCAGCGCGAAGGCGGGCATGCCGAGGAGGAGCCAGAAGATCCACGTGGCGCCCACGAGCTGTTCGCGCGTCGTCTC
>JACRDR010000154.1 GCA_016212845.1 Elusimicrobiota bacterium | reverse complement strand
GGTAATGGGCCCCCCGGAAGGCGCGACCGGCGACGGGAACGGAGCCTGCTTGAGCGGCATGGGCGTAGGCGTCGAGACCGGCGCGGGGGCTTTCGTCACGGGCCGGGGCGCCGGCGTCGCCGGGCCGCCGAGCGACACGGCGCCGCCCGCGGTCTGAGCCTCGCCCGTCGGCGGCTCGGCCGGGATCGGTACGTTGAAGAAAAAGCGGGAGCCCTTGCCGACTTCCGATTCGACGCCCATCGCGCCGCCGTGGGTCTTCACGATTTCCTGGGCGATCTTGAGGCCGAGGCCGAAGCCGGCGCGGCGCATCTTCTGCGCGGCCTCGGTCTGGAAGAAGCGCTGGAACACGCGGGGCAGGTCCTCTTTGGAGATACCGATGCCGGTATCGCGGACGCTTACGATCACCTCGGCGGCTTTTACCTCGACGGAGAGCGTGACCTTGCCGCCTTCGGGCGTGTATTGCACCGCGTTCGTACAAAGATTCTGGATCACCTGGCCGAGCCGCAGGTTGTCGCCGAGGAGCGTCGGCACTTCCTTGGGCACGTCCACGATGAACCACTGCTTGCGATGGCCGGCGACGACCTCGATGCGCGATTTCACGTCCTCGACCACTTGCAGGAGGCTGCACGGCCCGAGGTTCACGCGCAGCTTGCCGGACTCGATCGCGGCGAAGTCGACGAGGTCGCTGACGAGTCCTTCGAGCGTCTTGGCCGAGGACTGGATGTGCCCGACGCACTTGAGCACCTCCGGCTCCTTCACCTTCCAGCCCATGAGCTCCGCGTAGCCCCGGATCGCGGTAAGCGGATTCTTGACGTCGTGGGCGACGGTGGCGAAGAACTTCTGCTGGAAGCCGTTGAGCTGGCCGAGCTTGTCGTTGGAAACCGCGAGCTCGGTGAGAAGGCGCTGGTTTTCGAGCAGCACCTTGCGGCGCTCGAGCGCGCGCTGGATCGCCACCCGTACGCGCGCGGGCTCGGCGGGCTTGAGCAGACAGTCGTCGAGCCCGAATTCCACCGCGGTGCTCACGCCCTTGAGCGCGGCCTCCGGAGGGAAGCGGTCGACCATCAGGATGAGCCGCAGGTCGGGGTCGATCTCGCGGAGCTTCTGCGCGAGCTCGATGCCGGTGTGCTTGGCGAAAGCGATCGCGGCGCCGACGAGCGCGACGTAGAACTGGTCGTGCTCGGCGAGCGCGAAGGCGTCCTCCGGCTTCGTGGTCGCGGCGACCTCGAAGCCCTCGGCCATCAGGCTCATGGCGAGCTGCACCATGTAGAGCTGGTTGTTCTCGACGAGGAGCACGCGGCCCTTCTCGGTCGGGTCGGAGACGTGCTTGCCCTCGAGCAGCGTCGGAACGGTCTCGGCCAGCTCGCGCGGGAGCGACGCCTGCTGGCCGCGCCGGAGCGCGATCTGCGCGAGATGAAGCGGGCCCGCGGTCAGGGCGGCGAGGAAGCGCGCGTTGGGCACGCCCTGGCGGATCTTGGCGGCCATCGCCTCGGCCTCCGGCAGGGTTCCGCGCCAACTGACCACGACGATCCGGGCTCCGCCCGTCCCGCTGACCACGCCCCAAAGCGAGTTGTCGGGGTTCGACAGCGCCTCGGCGAGACCGGCGGCGGTCTCGAGCGGGACGTGCGGCAAGCCCGCTTGGTTGAGCGCCGCCTGCATCATGCCGGTGGAAAAAAGCGTGGCGTCGCAGAGGATCACGTGCGGCCGGGCCGCGCTCTGCTTGATCGACTCGAAGAAAGGCTGCTGCAGCGGCCAGCGCGCGCGCTCGATCACCTCGCCGGGCACCGCGACTCCGGGCGCGTCGAGGCGCAGCAGCTGCGGCGCGCCATTGCCCTGGTTCGCGGCGACGAGCGCCGGCCACCACTCGGGCGCCAGCGAGCCCATGTCGGCCACGATGCCGAGGAGCTTCACCTCGGGGCGGGAGCGGGCGGACTTGATCTCCTCGAACTCGGTGGTGACGTCGACGAGGATGCCGCGCGCCTCGGCGGCGGCGGTCAACTGCTTGTTGAGCGTCTCGTCCGCGCCGACCACGACGATCCGCTTCTTCGCCTGCGGCGCCGCGGGTGAGGCGAGGGGATCTTCGCTCATCGCGCCCCCGCCGGGACGCTTGATCGGATGGGAGCGAGCCCTTTGATTTTCCGCATTTCCAGTTCCCAGAACTCGACGCCGGCGAGAGCCTTCAGCCCCAGCGGCGAGTAGCGGGTGAACGACGACACGCGCGCGATCACCTCGATCGTGTGGCGGTAAATCTCCTCGGTCACGAGCGCAGCCTTCGAGTCGCGGCCGGCGGCGAACAGGCCGATGCCCGGCACGAGCAGCACGCGAGGCGAGGGGTCGACGGCGGGCGCCTTCGGCGCGTAGGCGGCGCGATACGCTTGATGGCGGCGCTTGAACGCGGCGACCGCCTTGGAAAGGTCCTCTTTGGAGCCGCCGCGCCAGACGAGCGGACGCGCCTTCGTATGGAGCGCGTGCTCCATCGTGAACGGCCCGCGCTGCGTGAGCGCGGCCGCCTCCGGCCGGGCCAGAAAGCGCAGCACCTCGGGCGCTCCGCACCAGCGGACGACGGAGGGCTTCGCGAGATCGCCCTGGAGCCAGCCGGCGATGCGGCGGGCCGCGGTCCGGCGCTGGGCATGCGAGCCGACGAGCCGGGCCGGCTTTTCCGAAAGCTCGGGCCGGTCGCCGGGCAGGCGCACGTCCCGCCCGGCCTCGCGCGAGAGCGTGATCATGCGCTCGTACGCCTCGCGGGCGGTGTCGCCCCACGTGAGCGCGCCGTGCTTGTCGAGCACGAGCCCCCACGCCTTCGGGCGGCGAGTGATAGCCTCGGCGACGCGCTTCGAGAGGTCGAAGCCGGGACGGACGTACGGGACCCACAACACGTCGGCGCCGAAAGCCTTCCGGGTGCGGGCGCGGCTCTTCGGCGCGCAGGTAAAGCCCGCGACGTCGTCGGCGTGCGTGTGGTAGACATGCGTCGCCGGAGTCCACGCGTGGAGCAGCGTCTCGATCGAGGGACGCGGGGCGCGCTCGGACGCCAGCGCGGCGGACTGCGCGGCCAGCATCTCGTCGTCGGACATCGACGAGCGCGAGCGCAGCGCGTCGAGCGCGTCGAGCTTGAGCGGCGAGAAACCCTCCGGACCGATCGTCTTCATGTCGGCGCCGGAGCCCTTCACCCAGACGACGCGCTCGCCGTGCGACACGGTCTTGACGGAGGAGTTCCCTCCCCCCCAAAGGACGAGCCGGGGGTCGGAGCCGATCAGACGGGACGCGTAGGCGCAGAGCTCCGGACCCGAAAGGCCGGAAGCCGCGCGTTCATCCCAGGAGTGCCCGTCTGTCATTGCTGGAGCCGTGCTTATTAGGGGAGGTACGAATAGGCTAACCGACCGTTTTGAGGTTGTCAATACGACGCCCGATCAGCAGTTTTTGCAGGCGGGACGGGAGGATTTCGCGATCCAGAAGAAAAAAAGGATGGCCAAGCCCGCGACGGCCATGTAGGTCGCTTCGCGGTTCCAGAGTTCGCCCGCGCGCCGGTCGAGCTCGCCCACCGCCGGTCCCCAGGCCTCTTTCTTGTCGTCGATCGCCCAAAGGCTCATGGGTTCGGTCGCCGCGAACAGAAGGCGGCCGGTCTCGCCGTCGCGGCCGAAGAGCCGCTCGCCGCGCTTCGTCCAGCGGACCGTCTCGGCGGCGCCGCCGTCCTCCCGAAGCACGGTCAGATTCCTCGCCGCCCAACGCCTGTCCGAGTCGGGGACCGCGAGCGGATCCTTCGCCGTGACGAGCACCCGTCCGTCGACGGGGAGCACCGACTCGGCCAGCCCCGCGATGGCGCCGAGCGCGCGCGTTCCGCCCGCCTGCGCGTCGAGGCTCTCGAGCACGGTCGTCCGATCGGCCGGCTGCGCGCGGCACAGAATCGCGCCGCGCTCCGCGGCGACCAGACAGGCCGCCGTCGCGGGCGCCGGCTCCGTCCGCGCGACGCGCCCGGCGAGGAGATCGTAGGTCACGTACGCCGGCCGGCCGTCCACGAACGCCTCGATCACGAGCAGCGGCGTCTTGTCGGCGAACGCGGCGCGGCGCGCCACGAAATCTCCGACGAGCTTCGGCGGCTCGAGGTCCCCCGTCGCAGAGTCGAAGGCGGACAGATAAACGTGCCCCTCCTTGCCTTTCAGAAAAAACGCGCGCGCGGTCCACGAAGGCCGGCCGAGCTCGGCGAACTCGAGTCCGGTGGTGTCCGCGATCCGGCGCTGCACGCTCCCGTCCTTGAGCGACACGAGGATCAACTGAGAACCCGATTCCTTGTCGGAGCTGATCGTCGCGTTCACGAGCGCCGCGTCGCCCGAGCCCACGGGCGCGAACGTTTCACCGATCCGGTAGCCGGGGAAATAGAACTCCTCGGACTTGCCCGTCGCGAGGTCATAGACGCCCAGCTTCGTCTTCCGCGGATAGGCGCCGTCGACGAAGAACACCTTCCGGAGCTTCGAGTAGAACTTCGGATGGAAGACGTCTCCCGTCCTCAGGCGCGCGATGCCTTGCGCGGGCTCGCCGCAGCCGGAAAGCGCGAGGAGCGCGGCGAGGCCGAGTTGCCGGAGCGTCACCCCCGAACGATAGCCCCCCTTCCCCGGAGTCGTCAATCCCGCCTCCCGGCTCCGGGGCCGCTCCTTTTTCTCTAGAATGGGGTCATGCGTTCCGAAGGGCGCGATCCGGCGCTGCGCTGGCTCCTCTTGGCGGCCGTGGTGTTTCTCGCCATGCGCCTGCCCGTGCTCATGGCCGACTCCGTCGGCGTCTACAACGCGCACGACGAAGGCCTGACGAACTCCGACGCCCGCAGCCTCGTCCTCCACGGCACGATCTTTTACGACACGTACAACCCCTCCCTGCTGATGCCGCTTTTTACGCTGGCGAAGGCGCCGTTCTTCAAGGTCTTGGGCGTCAACCCGATCGGCTTGCGGCTGCCGTCGGTGCTGGCGCTTTTGGCGGCGATGCTGCTGCTGGCCCTTCCTCTAAAGAGGAAAGGCGAGGAGCTCGCGCTCAAGCTGTTCCTGATCCAGCTGACCGCGAGCTATTTCTGGTTTTCGCATTCCATCGCGGGCATCCGCGAGCCGATCCTCGCGGTCTTTTGCGCGGCCGCGGCCTGGTGGCTCGAGCGAGCGCTTCACACCCGGAACACCTCGGACTGGGCCGGCGCGTTCCTCGTCTGCGCCGCGACGCCGCTGGTGAAGACGAGCGGCGTGTTCATGCCCGCCGCGTTCGCGCTCGTGATCGCGTGGAAATGGATCGCGGACCGGCGGAGCGTGCCGGACCGCGGGCTCAGCGCCGGGATACTCGCCGCGTGCCTGCTGTGGGTGTTCGTGCTGCTCTTCTGGTGGCTCCCGCATCGCGCGGAGGTGTGGGAATACTACGACCTCGAGGTCGCCTCCCGCGCCAATCCCGACGTCCTGGGCTCCTTCGG
>JACRDR010000153.1 GCA_016212845.1 Elusimicrobiota bacterium | reverse complement strand
CCCGCGAGGCTGATGGGCTGCGAGACGACCGGCTTCGCCAGCGCAAGCGGCGAGGCCTGGAGCCCGGACACGCCCGGAAGGGCGGCGGCGACCGAGCCCGCGACGGCCGCGGGTCCGGAGATCACGACCGGGGCGACTTTCGTCGTCACGCTCTGCGCGGCGACGGGCAGGGTCTGGCCCAGCGCTGCGAGCGCGGCGGCCAGGATGCGAAGTTGCTTGTTCATGAGGCTCTCCCGTGCATCATTGTTTCTTCGGTGCGAGTACTTGGCCCAGCTTCTTCACGTAGTCGTCGTCGGTGGAAAGGGTGACGGAGGAGGCGCGGGCCGGTCCGAGCTGGTCCTCGAGCGCGCGCTCGCGGCCGGCGATCTTCGCCGCGGCCTGCGGGCGGTAGTTGGAGGCCGAGGTGTCGACGGTGCGCACGGAACCGCCCTCGGCGTCCTTCACCGAGACGGGCGGCAGGGCCGGCAGCGGGCGCATCTCGGCCGGGTCCACGATGCGCACGGGGCGCACGTCGTGGCGCTGCTGGAGCGCGCCGAAGGAGTCCTTGAAGTTCGGGGCCTGGAAATCGCTGACGACGAACACGATCGACTTGCTCTTGAGCTGGCCGAGCGCCTGGTCGATCGCGGGGCGCAGGTCCGTGCCGCTCTCGGGCGCCTTGAAGCTCATGATCTGCCGCGCGATCTCGCGGGCGTGGCGGCGGCCGGCGCGGGGCGGGATCGCGACGTGCACGCGGTCCGTAAATAGCAGGGCGCCGACGCGCAAGTTCGACTTCTGGGCGACGAAGGCGAGCGTGGCGGAGACGTCCTCGATGACTTCGCGCTTGGAGACGCCCTGGGCGGCGAACTCGGAGGAGCGGCTGAGGTCGACGAGCAGCATCACGGGCATGTCCCGCTCCTGCTCGAAGAGGTTGATGTAGGGCTCGCCCTTCTTGGCCGACATCTTGGCGTTGATCTCGCGGATGTCCTCGTTCTCGTACTTGCGGAAATCGCCGATGTCGGTGCCGCCGCGGCCGACCCACGGGGAGCGGAACGCGCCCGCGGTCACGGCGGAGGAGAGCATCTTGGAGGCGAGCTCGATGCGGTCGAACCTGGCCTCGATGTCCATCGGGCGCTCCTCCGCCTCGGGCGCGGTCTCGACGTAGCCGCGGCGCTCGCGCAGGAACTCGCGGACGCCGAAGAAGATCGCCGCGGCCGCGACGATGAGGATCGCGGCGGCGCCGAGCAGGCCCCACCACGCGCTGCCGAAGGAGAACTGCGAGGCGGACATGAGGCCCAAGGCGGCGAGGCCGTGGAAGCCCGTCTTCGGGGCGGCCTTGGCCTTCGGGTAGTTGTTGATCATGTCGTCGAGCTTCTTGAGCGACTCGTCGATCAGCGCCTTCTCGCGGTCGTTCAGCGGCCGCTTGTCGGTATCGATGTTGTTGGAGGCCCAGCCTTGGCCGCTCGCCTTGATGGCGGCGATCGCGGCGCGGATCTTCTGGAGCTGCTCCTTCGTGTAGTGGTCCGGATAGTTGTTGCCGTAGCTCGCCGTGGCCGGAGCCAAGCCGAGCTTCTTGAAGTTCAACTCGGCCGACTGGCCTTCGAAGACCGAGTAGAACTTCTGGAAGATCTCCTGCATCGGCGGGCCGACCTGCTCTTCCGGAGAGTCGCCCGGCAGCACGCCGAGTAGTTCCGCCATCTTCAGCTGGGCGGCGAGCTCCTTCTTCGCCGCTCCGATTTTTTGCAGCTCCTCGGCATTGAGCGAGAGCTTGCCGGCCTTCGCGTCGGCTTCCATCGCCGACAGGACCTTCTGGCCGGCGCGGAGCTGGGCGATCTTCAGCGTCGGGTAGTAGCCGTACTCGTACTTCTTGGCGCCTTCGTTGACGAGCCGCTGGCGCAGGTCGCCGAAGTTGTAGCCGAAGTCGTCGAAGGTCTTCTGGAACCGCTTGAAGAGTTCCTCGGTGAGGGCGTTGGAAGCGCTGTCGCGCTGCGCCGGCGAGAGCTTGTCTAGGGAGGCCTTGAGCGCGGCTTGCGCGGCGGCGTCGGCGGGCATCATCGCGTCGGGCATGCCCGTCTGGCGGAGGAAGGTCGCGAGCTCGCGCGGCGTGACCGGGTTGCCGGCGGAGGCGGCCCGGGCCAGCATCTGGTCGGCGAGCCAGCGGCGGGTGGCCGCGTCCTGCGCCAACTCGGCGGCGATGGAGATGCGCGCCGCGGCGAAGGCCTGCTCGCCGGAGGCGTCTAAGCGCTTCAGGAAAGCCGCGCGGGCGGCGTCGCGCTCGGCGGCGTTCTCGGCGGAGAGCTTCGGGTAGAGGGCGGCGACGGGCTCGGACGCGGCGTCGATGCCCGCGTTCTTGGCCTCATCGGGGAAGCGCGCGACGAGCGTCTTCTCGATCGCGTCGGCGGCCGTCGCCAGCGCTTTGCGCTCGCCCAGATCCAGAGCGACCGGGTTGCCCGCGGTGTCCCAAGACTTGCCGTCGTTGGCGAACTGGCGCAGGAAGTCACGCAGCGCGACGAGCTGTTGGGCGGTGTAGGTCTCGCGCCAGGCGGCTTCGCCGGCGTTCACGCCGCTCAGCGGCGCGTGTCCCGCGTCGCGGAGCGTGCCGATGAACTTGGAGCCGTAGAAGGAGGTCAGCAGTTTGACGAGCGAGGGGTTCAGCTCGTCGGCCGCCAGGTCGCCCGGCAAGCCGCCGTCGATCATGCCGACGTTTGGGCCGAGCTCGACGATCGACTCGACGGCGGCGCCGGCGCGCTGCAGGAGCTCGCGCTT
>JACRDR010000152.1 GCA_016212845.1 Elusimicrobiota bacterium | reverse complement strand
TCACGTCCAAGGAGCCGCGGCGCACAGCCCCAGCATAAGTCTCGATGCTCCTATTCTCCACAATCGCCGCCGAGCAATCGGATGGAGCGCCAACAGCCGGCTGATACCCGTGACGAACGATCTTGTGCGCGCACGCCGCCGACAGCGCCGTCGTGAAAAAGAGAAACGCGAGAGCGATGGTCCTCATTCGATAGGTCAAGTCGCTATCGAGCCGCCGGCTCGACCAGCGGCAGGTCGTCGCGGTCTGAGAGTTTGCGCGAGGTGAGGTCGTGGCCGGGGAAGACGACCAGTCTAGGTAGGGCTTCCTGCATGGCGCGGATCGTTTCGAGAGAGCGCCGGTAGGCTTTGGGGTCGGACATGCCGCGGTCGATCGGCAGAGCCAAGTCCATGTAGTTGTCGACGACCCACGCGGCGTCGCCGGCCAGAAGAACGGGGCCCCCGTCGAGGTTCACCCACGCGCCGATCGAGCCGGCGGTGTGGCCTGGCATCGCCGCGATCACGATCGTGCCGTCGGCGAAAAGGTCCAGGCCGTGGTCGAAGGCGCCGTAGGGCGCTTCGCCGTCGAGCTCGAGAAGCCGCAGGCGCAGCTTCGACTCCCAAATCTCGGGGTCGAGGAACTTGCTGTCGGACTTCGCGCGGTTGAGCACTCTAGCGTCGTCCCACTCGCGCTTGGAGACGACGACCGTGGCCTTCGGGAAGGCGGACAGGTCGCCGGTGTGGTCGAGATGCAGGTGGCTCAGGATGATCCACTTCACCTGCTCGGGGTCGACGCCGTCGGCTTTGAGCTGCGTGGCCGCGTCGCGCTTGGGGACCGCGACGAACTTGGCGAGCAGGCCGGTGAGCAGGCCGGCGTTGAGCGGCTTCACGCTTTCGCTGGTCAAGCCCAGGTCGAAGAGGATCACGCCCTGGTCGGGGTGCTTGATCGCGAAGAACGGCTCGTCGAGCGAGACTTTGGAAGACCAGCTCTTGAGCGAGCTGACCGCGGCGCCTTTCGTATAGACGTGGCCCGTATTGTAGATGCGCATCGTGACGCCGGAGGTTTTTCTTCCGGTGATCGTCTGGGCCGCGAACGAGTTGGGCACGGTGCGGACGGTGCGCTCGAGCGGCGGAAGGGGCCGGTTCGGGACGCCGCACGCGGCGGCAAGCAAAGCGGCCGCGGCCAGCCGTCTCACGGCTTCTTCTGCTGCAGCTGGATGTTGAAGAGGATGCGCTTCCTGGCGGCCTCGTCGGTCTTTTGGAAGGCCTCGAGGTGCGCGACGATCTCGTCGACCGCGCCGCGGATCGACGGCGAGTCGCGAAGCGCGGCCTCGGTCTTGGTCCGCTCGTCCTTGAGGAGCTGGAGCTTGGTCCGCACTTCCTCGCGGACGGCCGGGTCGATGCCGGGGTTCTTCTGGAGGCCTTCGACGTCGCCCAACTTCTGAAGCGCGGCGAAGGCCTTCGGCGCGGCGTCGGCGGGGAGCTTGTAGGAGAGCTGCTGGAAGCCGTTCTTCTCGCTGCCCGCCATGTTCTCGAGCGGGAGCATGCTCTCCCCCTTCTTGCCGAGGATGTCGAGCGCCTTGCCGAGGCTCTTCTTGAAGTCCTTGACGGACAGGGTCAGCCGCCAGATCTCGGAAAACGTCGGCGGCTGGTAGGCTCGCAGCCAATAGTCGGCCGCGTTCTGCGCGGCCGCGGGGCTCGCGGCCAAGAGCGCCGCGAGCGCGAGCTTACGCATCCCGGTTCGGGCCCGGCGCGTGGCCGCGGCCCTGAGAGCGCCGCAGTTCGGACACGCGCAAGCGGACTTGCGCGCGCCGCATCGCGGCTTCGGCCTGGGCCAGCGTCATCGGGTCGATGCCCGGCGCCTGGACCTGGGCCTTCGCGCGCTCGAGCGACTGGCGCGCGCGTTCGGCGTCGATCTCGCCCGCCATTTCGGCGGTCTCGGCGAAGACCGAGACCTTGTCGGGCCGGACCTCCGCGAAGCCTCCGGCGACGGCGTAGAATTTCTTCTCGCCGCCGGGGGCGGTCACGCGTACTTCGCCCGGGGTCAACATCACCAGGAAAGGCGCGTGGCCGGGGAGCACGCCCATCTCGCCCTCAAACGCGGGCAAGACGATCGCCTCCGCCTCGGCCTGCAAGGCCACCTTTTCAGGGGTGACCATCTCCAGCTGAATCGTCTTGGACATTTTTTACTTCGACGCCTGCGCCTTGGCGATCGCCTCGTCGATGGTGCCGACCATGTAGAACGCCTGCTCGGGGAGCGCGTCGTGCTTGCCGTCGACGAGCTCCTTGAAGCCGCGGATCGTCTCCTTCAGGGTGACGTACTTGCCGCCCATGCCGGTGAACTGCTCGGCGACGTGGAAGGGCTGCGAGAGGAACTTTTGGATCTTGCGCGCGCGGGCCACGATGAGCTTGTCCTCGTCGGAAAGCTCGTCGATGCCGAGGATCGCGATGATGTCCTGGAGGTCCTTGTAGCGCTGGAGGACCTTCTGCACCGCGCGAGCGACGTTGTAGTGCTCCTCGCCGACGATCTTCGGGTCCAAGATGCGGGAGGTCGACTCGAGCGGATCGACGGCCGGGTAGATGCCGAGCTCGGCGATCTGGCGGCTCAAGACGGTCTGCGCGTCCAAGTGCGTGAAGGTCGTGGCCACGCCCGGGTCCGTGAGGTCGTCGGCCGGAACGTAG
>JACRDR010000151.1 GCA_016212845.1 Elusimicrobiota bacterium | reverse complement strand
GGTTGTCAGACAGGACGATCCGCACCGGTTTGGAATCTGTCTGCGTGGTCAGCCACCGCACACTCTGACGCCAAAGCTGCACATAGTTGCCCGGCGGCACACTGCGTTCCGCCAGATCAAGAGACCATTGCCATGTGGAGAGCGAGGCCATCGCCATTACCCGTCCTTTGCCTCTCTGCCAGCTCACCATCATGGGAGCTCCTGTTTCGCGCACCACCGCCAGAGTGGACGCGCCGGGCCTTACGCCGGCACTGAGAACGCCGCTTCCAGCTGGGCGAGGAACTTCGTCGCGTTCGGGATGCGCTTCTCCGGATCGGGCTGCAGCGCCGCGTCGATGAGCGCGTCCACCGCCGCCGGCAAGTCCTTTCGCACGCGCGTCGGCTTCGGGTAGCCCATCGCGAGCTTTACGGAATTCGTCGCGTTGTTGGCGAACGGCCGCTCGCCGGTGAGCATCTCGTAGAGGCACGCGCCGAGCGCGTAGATGTCGGTCTCCGCGCGGACGACGCCCTGGTCCGCCTCGGGCGCCATGTAGGGCGGCGTGCCCGCCACCGTGTTGGTCACCGTCATGCGGCTCAGCGCGTCTTTCGCGTGGCGCGCGATGCCGAAGTCCATCACCTTCACTTCCTGCTCGTCGGTGAGCATCACGTTGGAAGGCTTTAGATCGCGGTGGATGACGCCGCGCTTGTGCGCGTATTCCAGCGCGTGACACACGCCCCGCATGATGACGCGGGTTTCCTGGAGCGAGAGCTTCTTCTTCTGCTCGAGCATCTGCTCGACGGTGCGGCCGGCGACGTGCTCGAAGACGAGGCAGAGTTCGCCGCCTTCCTCGACGATCGCGTGGATGTCGACGATATTCGGATGGTGGAGGCCGGCGACGGTGCGGGCTTCCTGCAGGAAGCGCTCGCGCTCCTTCGGGTCGATCCGGATCTCGTCGCGCATCTTCTTGAGCGCGACGCGGCGGTTGAGGCCTTTGTCGATCGCCTCGTAGACGATTCCCATCCCGCCCCGGCCCAGGGCGCGCACGATCTGGAAGTGCGGGGTGAGAGTCCCGACGTCGAGCGAGGGCGGCGTGATGGAAGCGCGGGCCTCCTCGAGCTGGCGGATCGCGGTGGTGAGCTTCTTGTTCCATTGCGCGGTGGCGATGTGGAAGAAGCCGATGGCGATGAGTCCTCCGCCGAGCAGCATGCTGAGCATCTTCAGCCAAAGCGGGCGGGAGGACTCCTCGCGCGGCGCGGGCTTGTTTTCCGACGGCGCCGGCGGCAGCGCGTGGCGCGCCGCGGCCTTCTGGTACTCGGGCTCGAACTGCCGGTTGATGCGGGCGGCCTGCTGGAACGACGAGAGCATCGAGGCGAAGTCGCCGAGCTTCTCGAAGGCGCGGGCGCGGGTGGCGAAGGCGTAGGCGTTCGTCGGGTCGAGCCGGATCGCCTCGTTGGCGTCGTCGACGGCGGCCTGGTAGCGGCCGAGCCCGTGCTGCGCCTTGGCGCGGGCGCCGAAGGCGAGCGCGTGGCCGGGGGCGATCTTGAGCGCCGCCGACGCGTCGGCGGCGGCCTTCTCGTACTCGCCGTTGGCGTTGTTGGCCTGCGCTCGCAGGTACCACGCCTCGGCGTTTCTGGGATCGGCGGCGATCGCCTTGTCCGCGTCGGCGAGCGCGCCGGCTTGGTCGCTTCCGGCGATCTTGGCCGCCGCGCGCTGGTTGACGGGATCGACGGCGGCGCCGCCGGCCGCCGGCGCGGCGCGGCGCGCGGCCTCGGCCTCCACCTGGTTGCGGCTCTCCTGCGCCGCGCGATCCTCCTCGAGGATCATGCGGGCCTGTTCGGAGGCCGCGGCGTCGAGCTTGAGCGGCCGTTCGTTGAGCTTGCGCTCCGCCATGCGGAGGGTGGCGACCGCGATCTCGTTGTTCTGGTTGAGCGAGAGCGCGCGGCGCGCGTCGTCGGCGGCCGCGACGTAGTCCTTCGCGTAGTAGTGCGCGAGCGCGCGGGTCGTGTGCGCCGCCTCGTTGTTGGGGTCGCCCTTCATCGCCCGGGTCGCGTGCTCGATCGCCTCCCGGTACTGGCCGAGGCTGTAGCGGGCCTGCGCCATGTTGTTGAGCGCGTCGCGGTTATCGGGCTCCTGGGAGAGCGTGAGGGCGGAGAGCTTCGCCGCGTCCTCCGGCTTGTCGACGGCGTTGAGCGCCGCCGCGATCTGCTCGCGCGCGAGCGGCTTCACCGAGGGATTCGACACGACTTGCTGGGCGCTGGCGAGCGCCGACTGCACCGCGGGGTCGTGACGGATCGCGTCGGCGACCTGCGCCTCCGTCGCGCCCGGGGCGCGGCGCGCTCGCGTCTCGGCGTTCGAGCGCGACACGTTGTATCCCTCGAAGGAATCCGCCAAGGCGCGCGGCGAGTCCTTCGGCGGCTTGAGCGACGTGAAGAGGACCGCGTGGGAGAGCTCGGGCTTGGCTTCGCCGCGCGGAGCGGGCTCGAGCGGTTCCGGGAAAGCGGAAGGCGTCGGGCTGGGCGCCGGCGTCGGCTCGGCATGGGACGACCGCCCGGCGATCGCCAGGAGGACGCTGAAGACAAGGGTGCCGAGGGCCGTTCTCGTCATCGGGGACCGGGGGGGTGCCGAGAGGCAATACCCAGTGTAGGGGGGGAAACCCGTTTTTGTCAACGGGTTAATTCGGCCTATATAGGGAAGAGGCTAGTGGAAAAGGACGTCGCCCTGGGGGAGGGGGGCGTCCGGCACGCTGCCCGGCAGGTCCGGGGACTTCACCCGGAGCGACTTCCACTTGGTGAGCGCGCGGGTCGCTTCCTGCGCTTTGCGCTCCACGCACGGCGCCAGGTAGGGAAGCGTGCCGCCGGCGACCTTCGGGCCGCGCTGGCAGCGGATGATCTCGAGCAATCCCTTTACCACCTCGCGCGATTCCGGCACGAAAAGCTGCATGAGTCCGCCCGCGGTCTTGGTCACGAGCTGGACGCAGGTCCCGTCCAGCCAGCGGTTCTCCTTGTCGACCGAAGGACAACGACTCGCGGCGGTGATCGTCCAATTGATCGTCTCGGCTTCCTTGTCGATTCTGGCCAGTTCGGCCGCGTCCGAGGAGACGGCGGCGTACGACAGCAGCGCGAGGAGCAGCAGCTTCATGGGTTCACCGTCCCAACCGGTCCATCGTCCGCCGGTAGATGCGGAACATCGACTCGCCGTCGCGTCCGCCGTTGAGCATGGTCGTGAGCGTCGGCCACCAGAAGCCGCCGCCGAGCCCGCCGGGGATGGATGCGGCGGAGCCGGAGTACAAGATCAAAAGGTCCTTTCGGGCGCCGTCGACGTCGGCCGGGTCGAGCCACCAGTAGCCGTCGAGATCTTTGCCCTCGACGTAGCCGAAGCTGCCGAGCAGCAGCTTTTTCGTCGGCAGCAGCGCGTGCAGCCTGCGGAACGTCGTGTCGAAGGCGAGGCCCATCGGGTTGTCGTCGGGGAAGACCGCGAGGCCGACGACGTCGATCTGCTTGAGCGTGCCCTCCCACACCGCCTTGCGCGTCCACGCGAGGGTCGGATGGTGGTCGTCGTTGGCGGTCCCTTCCCACCAATAAAGGGTCGCGACCGTCTCGAGCGAGGAATCGATGCGCTTCACTTCCGCGGCCGAGGCCTGCACGCACTTCGCGATCACGTCGTCGGCGATCGCGCCGCGGCCGCCGCCCTGCCAGTTGCCGTTGGGCTCGCTGCCGACTTCCCAGGAGCGGATGACGTCCTTGTACTTCATGACGAGGTTCTTGGTGCGCTCTGAGAGCCGGCTAGAGTCGACGTCTCGCGGCCACATCGTGCTGTCGAGCACCGAGCCCATGATGTGGAGCTTTCGCTTGGTGAGCTCGGCCACGACCGCGTCGTACTCGATGAACGACTTCGGCTCGGCGTAGGCGAAATCCTCGGAATTCTTCCGGAACACGAGCCGCACCCAGTTGGCGCCGGAGCTTCCCAGCTTTTTCGCGATCACGTCGAAGTCGGCCACGCGCGCGGACAGCGACTCGTCGAGGGTGAGGCCCCATCTCAGCGTCGCGCCGATCTTCGGCGTCGTCGCGATCTGTGAGCCGTGCTCGAAAAGCATCGTCGCCCACGCCGCGGAGATCCGGGTCAGCGCCTTCTCGTAAGCGATCGCCTTTTTATAGGGCTCCGTCTCGCGCTTGGCGGCGGCGAGCGCCTCCTGGGAGGCGGCCTGCTGCTCCTTCGCCTTGCGGCCGGGCTTCCAGCTCGGCTCCCACGTCGTCGAGCGGTGCTCCCAGGATTCTTTGAAGAGCCGCCACTCGGTCTCGGCGATCGCCTCGTTTAAGAGGACCTTGTCGCCGTCGGCGTAGCCCTGTCCGCCGTTGTCGAGCGTGACCGTGGAGAAGCCGTCGTCCTGGACAGGCCACGGCAGGCTGATCTTCACCCGGAGCGGGCCGCTCCACGCGAGCTGCGTGGAAGAGGCGCTCGAGACGAGCCACGGCCGTCCGGTCGCCGGCGTGTCGTCGATATCGGAAACGAAGACTCCGCCCGCCTCCGGCGGCTTCTTGGCGTGGGGCGCGACGTAGGCGACGAGCGCCGGGCCGTTGAGCGGCTGTCCTGCCGCGTCGTACGCCTCGATCGTCAGGGTCTTGGCCGACGCCGGAGCCGCCAGCGCGAGCAGGATCGCAAGAGCGCGCATCAATTCGACGATAACAAAAAGGCTAGGGCCGGGACAGCCAGTCCCAGAAACCGGGGGCGAGCGCCTGATAGAAGTTCGCGAACGCCGGCTCGCTCAGCTGGTAGAACTGCATGAGGAACTCGTCGTGGATCTTCTTGTCGGTCCGGCCCGCCGCGAACAGCGCCGCCGCCCGCTCGATGAGCGCGTAGAGCTTTTCCTGGCGCGCCTCGAACGTTTCCCAGTCCAGCGCGGCCGCCTCCGCCGTAAGAAAAGGCCCGAGCGGCGACGACCGGGTGCGCGGCATCTCGAAGCTCGTCCGGCAAGTGACGTCCACGCCGTTGCCGTCGAACTCGGCGACGACGCTCGGGACTTGGGCCTGCTTTCCCACCGCGCGGTAGTACATCACGCGGTAGCGCAGGCCCTTCGGCGTCATGACCGGAAGGGGAAGCGATTGCAGATGCTCGAAGGGGACGAGCGTCGCGCAGTCGCCCCCGTTTCTCGCGAACTGCGCGGCGACGGAAAGCGACGAGCGCTCCTGGGAGAACGCGAGGGAGGCGGCGAGCAGGAGGAGTGGAGCGGTCATTTTACGTAGAGCCTCTGGAGGTCGTCTTTGAGCCACGCGCGCTCGAAGAGCTTGAGCGGGACGAACCGCGCGTGCTCGCCGGAGCCGGTGTCGTTGATGTAATAGCCGACGGGAAGATCTTTCGGTCCCATCACGGCGGAAGTCACGGTGACGGCGTGAAGGCCGCGCGGCCGAGGCTCGCGCCAAAGCGTCGCCGCGTCGAGCGAAACGATGACGGGCTTGCCGGCTTTCAATACGTCGAGTACTTCCGCCCGCGCCTTCGGCAGCAGAGTCTTTTCGATCGCCAGCATGGCGGCCGCGGCGGTCTTCAGGTTCATTTCCGCCATGAACTGCTTGAGCGGCGGCACGAAGCTGTTGACCACGGGCTTGCCCGACGCGTGCTCGAGCACCCGGCCCATGCCGGTGAGCGTCGTCGCCGCCTCCATGCGCGCGACGTCGCACGCCTCGGGCGGGAACGTCGCGTGGTTGAGCACGTCCAAGTATTTGCACCGTCCGGTCTCCGCGTCGTAGACGACGAAGCACATGTACGGGCCGAACTCGTCCTTGCACTCCCGCTCCGCCGACATGTGGCCGTTCTTGAACGCCCACCAAAAGAGATCGTCTTCCGTATTCGCTTTGCCGAGCGCGCCCGCCACCTGAAGCGCGCTGACGATCGCGCAGGTCTGCCCGGTTTGCCGCTTGAAGCTATCGCTCAGCGCGTTGGGGTTGCCGACGAGCGTCGCCGCGCCTTGGAGCACCTGAGGGTGCATCGTCGCGGGCGCGGGCCTGGCCGCGCCGGAGGCTTCCGGTCCGGCCATCGCGCCGCGGGTCTCCCACTCTCCCGACGGGGACGCGGCGGCCGCGCGCGCGGGGCTATTCATCGGCCCGCCGGAGGGAAGCGCCGGAGCGGCTCCGGCTTTGCCGAGCATCGCGCCGGCCGAGTCAAAGCCGGCGGCTCCGGCGGCGCGCGCCTCGTCGTTGGGTTGTCCCTGAAGGGAGCGGGGATCGCGCACGGCGCCCGATGGGGCGGGCGTCGCGGCCGCGGGCGCTTCGGCCGCGGCCGCGCGTTTTTGATCGATCGCGGCTTGCGCGGCGGCGGCCTCGGCGCCGAGCTCGACCGCGGTCGCCTGCGGCGTCGCGCCCGCGGCGGCCGCCGTCTTGGGCGGGACCGCAGGCGCGGGAGGCGCCGCCGCTGGAGCCGGAGGAGCGGCCTTGCTCGGCGCGGCGAGGAAGGCGGAGGTCGTGGGCGACGGAGTATTCAGCGGATCCGCGAACGGCTCGATCAAGAGCGGTTGAACGCCCGGGTTGCAGCGCTGCTCCCAGCCGAAGCGGGCCGGGCCCGAGTCGAGCGGGATGTTCTTGCGGCACCAGCGCTCGTTCTCCTTATTCGAGGCGTAGAGTTTGGACATCGCCTTCTGGCGGCGCAGGACCGCCTTCTTGCACTGGTCCCAGACGGCCGGCGACTGCGGCACGGGCCCGTTCGCCGTCTGCGAGCACGAGACCAAGCCGAAAGCGAGCGCGTTCAGCTTCGCGGTGTCCCGCTTAAACGGCGCGGCGATCCCCCGGCCGATCGCCGCGAATCCTTTGCCGACGCCGCGCCCGACGAACGCCGTACCCTTCACCAAGCCTTTGCCTCCATAATAGAGGCCGTAACCCACGCCCTTGACCGCATAGTAGGGGCCGTCGAACATCAAGGCGAACGGATAACCGAAGGTCGCGCGGAACACGCGGCACGCGGGCTTCGGTCCGCACTCCTCGATCATATTGGAGATGCGGTTGATCATTCCGCCCCACGCGATATTCGCCGGGCCGTACGGGTTCGAAGAAGCCCCTCCGCTCGAGCCGCCGCAGGCCGATACGCACGCCTCGGTGCTGCACGGCGGAGGGAGGTTCATGCCGCAATAGCAGTCGCAGCCGAGGACTTGGCCCTGGGCGAGGACGGGACCGGGTGAGGCGAGCAGCGCGAGCAGCGCGACGAGGCGGAACATGTCGATTTCGCGAAGATAGCAAATCCCAGTCTCTGGGTCTTGACCGGAAGTCGAACGCCGACTATAACGGCGTTGGCCCGGAGCGCCGACCGGCTAAGACCGCGTCGGCGTTCCGGACCTCACACGATGCCAACGCCGAGGCGATCGAGTTGAAGCTGCTTTTGCTCGCGGCCGTCGCCGCGCTCGCCTACCAATACTATCCCCGTCCGCTCGACGGCAGCGTGTGGGACGTCAAGGTGAAGCGAGACGTCCTCCTCAGCTGGTCCCATAAAGAGACGCTCGTCTTCGCGGGCGGCAAGGTGGCCGCCGGCGGCGTCGTGCCCGCCCGCTACTCGACTTCCGGCTCCGGCGACGGACTGCAATGGACCGCGACGCTGCCGGGCGAGCGCGGCGAGACGCTCGGCTGGCAGGGCGCCGTCACCGGCGACGCGATCGAAGGGACGGTCCTTTCCACGGACGCCAAGGGCCGCGTCCGGCGCTACCGCTTCTCCGGGCACCGTAAGGGCGTTCCCCGGTAAAGGGGAAAAGTGGTAAGATCGCCCCCTTGCACGAGCAGGAAGTAGGCATCGAATTCCTGAAGGCCCTCAACCGCTATTTCACACCCGTGGCGGTCGGCGTGATGCTGTTCGGCCTCATTCTCAACCCCGACCTGCCCAAGACGTCGTTTTTGGGCTGCATCGGCATCATCATCGCCGCCCTGACCTTCAACGTGATCACCGCCGTTCACGTGATCGAGAATCCGGCCTCTTGGCGCAAGGTCGGCTATCTCCGCGTCGGCGTGAACCTCTTTCTCAACGCGTGCGCGTATCTCCTGCTCTATTCGCACTGGCCGATCATCTGGGTGCTGTTTTCTCTGGGCCCGGTCGCGATGGCGTTCTACGGCGACGTAACCGAGACCTTTTTCGTCATGGGCGTGTCCGCCTCCATCATGGCGGGCTGCCTCTTCTACGACGGCATCAAAGATCCGCGTCTGTGGGGCGCGACCGTCGTGCAGATCATGTTCATGCTCCTGCTGAGCCTCTTCCTCATCCGAGTGGCGGCGCTTATTCGGCGCGAGCATTCCCCCGCGGAGGGAAAGGCGTGAAGAACAGCTACGACGTAGTCATCGTGGGCGGCGGCGTCGCCGGACTGTCCACCGCGTACTATTTAATGAAGCGCGGCAAGCGCGTCGCCGTGCTCGAGCAGCACGAGATCGGCAACCCGTTCGGCGCCTCGGGCGACCACGGCCGCGTGTTCCGCATGACGTACGGCAAGGACACGTTCTACACCGACCTCGCCGTCCGCTCCCTCGCGCTCTGGAAGGACGTCCAGAAAGACGCCCGCGAAGAGCTCTACATGCCGATCGGCTTGCTCGATCTCGCGATGGGCGCCGGCGCCTACGAGGAGCAGTGCTACCAGGCCCTAAAGGGCATGGGCATCCCCGTGTTCAAGTGGAGCGCCGCCGAGACCCACGAGCGCTACCGCATCTTCAACCCGAAAGCCTTCAAGTTCGCCGTCTATCACCCCGATGGCGGCATGCTGTGGGCGCAGCGCTCGCTCAACGCCTTCGCGCACCTGTCCCAGTCCCGCGGCAGCCGCGTCTTCACCAAGACGAAGGTCACCGCGGTGCTCCGCAACAAGAAGGACGGCGTCTTCGGCGTCCGGGACCAGGCCGGCAAGGTCTACGAGGGCGGCGCGTATCTCTTCTCCGCCGGCGCCTGGACCGCCGAGCTCCTCAACGCGTACGGCCTGCCGATCAAGC
>JACRDR010000016.1 GCA_016212845.1 Elusimicrobiota bacterium | reverse complement strand
GAAGCCGTCGAGCGCCTTGTTCTCGCGGTCGAGCGCGAGCGCCGAACTGACCTTGGCGATCGCGCCGTTCTCGTCGGCGCCGAGGTACGCGAGGATGCCCTGGTGCCACGCCGCCTGGACCGCGTCCGTTTTATAGGAAGGCAAGCCCTTCACCTGCTGCGCGACCCAGTTCAACCGCGCGTAGCCTTTCAGAAGATTGGTGTCGCCGGGGCTCACGCCGAGCGCCTGGCCGAGGCGCTCGAGGGCGGCCTGGTACTTCGCCTCCTCCTGGAGGCCGCGGGCGACGGCGACGTACTCGTCGACCTGCGCCTTCTGCTCGCTGGTCAGGCCCATCGCGGTGATGCTGAGCTCGGGCAGCGTGCCCTTCTTCAGCCGCTGCATCGCGTCGAGGATCATGACGAGCGACTCGTCGGGCTCGCGCTGGGAGCCGAAGCGCAGCGAGAAGGCCACGCGGTGCGAGCCGGAGGTGGAAGCCGGAGCGCTCGCCCAAAGGGCCAGGCCGTAGTCGATCGTCATGCGGCCCGCGCGCCAGGACAGGCCGACGGTCAGCTGGCGGCGGTTGCGGGAGCCCACGCCGAGCGCGCCGCGCAGGCCGAAGTCCCCCGCGAGCACCCGCGGGACCCAGCGCTCCGCCGCGAACGTGATGGAGTGGTCTCGCGCGCCGGTGGCCGAGCGCACCGTGTCGTACTGCACGCCGAGGTTCGAGAGCAGGTTAGCGTAGTTGAGGCCGATCGCCATGCCGAGTGGGATCTTGTCGTTGTCCGACGGATTGACCGACATGTTCGGCTGGAGCAGATGGTGCACCGCCATGCCGAGCGAGTAGCGGCGGCGGAAGTGGTAGAGGAAGCCGAGGTCGGCGTCGGGCTTGGCGACCGAGTTGCGGCCGGAGAGCACCGGGTCCGGACGGCCCGTCGTGCCGATGCCCGCGTAGGAGTTGCTCGCCTCGGGGAAGCTGCCGAAGCCGCGGCGCAGGTACTTAAGCGAGCCTCCGGCCGCCAAGCGGCCGGGCCCGACCTCGTAGCCGCCGCGGCCGTAGGCCAGCGAGAACTGCTGCTCCGAGTAGAGGCTCGAGTTGAGCGCGAGCTGCTCCCACTCGGTCGCGACGGTGCCCTTGGCCTTCGGGAGCGGATGCGCGTACGCGAAGAACATGTGGCTGATCTCCGAGTTGTCGGAGAGCCCGGTCAGGAGCTTCGTATAGGAAGCGCCGAGCTCCGGGCGGGCCAGGTTCGCGAGGCCGGCCGGGTTGTAGTGCACCGCGTAGACGTCGTCGGCGAGCCCCACGAACGCGTCGCCCATGCCGGGCGCGCGCGCGCCGGCGCCCAGCTCGTCGAACGCGGCGAGCGCGGGCCGCGCGGCGAGGAGGAGGCAGGCGAGGAGGATCCTCATCGGATCACCACCACCGTGCCGGTGTATTTCTTGTCCTCGGCCTTGATCACGTAGACGTAGATGCCGCCGGGGACGACGACGCCGCTCGCCTTGCCGTCCCACTGCAGGGAGTTGCGGATGGGGCCGGGCATCATCGCCGCGACGTAGCCGCCGCGGAGGTCGTAGATCTCGCCGCCGACCAAGGAGTCGGCCGGGTTGTCGTAGATGAAGACGGTCGCGTCGTTATGGCCGTCGCCGTTGGGCGTGATCGCCTTGTTCGTCAGCTGCGAGCTGTCGAAGTGGAAGCCCTGGGCGCGCTCGAGCGCGCGGATCTGGTAGGTGCCCGGGCGCGTGGTGTCGACGGTGACGGTCTGCGCGACGGTGTCGACCTTGCCGAAGAGCTTCACGAACTTGGCGCCGTTGTGCCAGTACATGCCGAGGTCGGAGGCGCCCGCGGCGGGCACGCGGGCGTCGGCGAGCGCCTCGCCGCGCAGGCCGGAGGGCACGATCTGTCCCCCCGCCACGGCGTATTTCAGCGCGACCTGCAGCCGGCCCTTCGAGAAGGCGAAGTCCTCGACGCGCTGGTTGTCGGGCGACGTGTAGGCGCCGAAGTCGACCGCCTTGAAGACGCCGTTGGGGCCGTCCGGCGCGCGGTCCGTCGCGCGGATCGCGATGTCCTTGCCGTACTTGTTGTTGGCGGCGGCGAGCTCCGGCAGCAAGTCCGCCGGGACCTTCACGCTGGTGACGTTGTCGGAGGCGACGATGTAGAGGTTGCGCTGGGTGTCGATGACCATCGACGCGTCGCGCGCGGAGAACTTGTCGGTCGACTCCACCTTATAGGCGTAGGAGACGTTCGGGTCCGGGACCGTGTCGAAGTAGGCGGCGACGTTGGCGGAGGTCGTGCCGACCTTCACCCAGGTCGGCGAGAAGATCGAGGTGGCGCGGTAGACGTCGTAGCCGTTGAGCTCGAAGTCCTTCGGCGCGGCGGTGTTGAAGAACGGCGTGCCGTCGGAGGAGCGGTTGACGCCCCGACAGCTGAGCGCTAACTGGCGGCCGTCGACGGACGGCGTCGCGGTGAGGCCGGTCGGCGACATCGGCGGCAGGTCGAGGAAGAGCGAGGTGCTGACGGCGACCGAGTACGCCATCGAGGTGTTCTCGGTGAAGAGCTGGTAGAAGTAGGTCGTGTTGAGCGCGAGGCCGGAGTCCTGCAGCGCGGTCACGAGCGAGGTCGACTTCACGACCGCGCCGTCGGTCAGCGCCTGGCCGACGACGAAGTTCTGCCCGTCCATCACCTGGTTCGTCGTCGGGCTCGTGCTGAGCAGGACGAGGACGCCGAGCTGGTTGTCGTACGGCGGAATCGTCCAGGTCACGCTGACCGTGCGGGCGAGCGAGTCGAAGGTCCGCGCGAGCGCCAGGACCCCGACCGGCGACTGGCTGTTGATCGTGACGGTCGCCAGGATCGTGGTGTACGTCGGCTCGCCCTGCCAGTTTAGGCTCGCGACCTTGAAGAAGTAGGTGGTGTTCGGGAGGAGGCCGGCGAGGTTCAAGGCGACGACGGTGCCCGCGTTGGTGCGGCTGCTCGTCACGATCCCGCCGGGCCCGAAGGTGGTGGAGGTGCCGAGCATGTTGAAGCCGGCCGCGCCGCCGTTGGGCAGCGTCCAGGTGATCGTGACCGTGGTCGAGGAGCGCGCGGCGATGACCGGGTTCACCGGCTCGCCCGCCATCGTGGACTCGTCGGAGCGCTTCGAGTCGTCGGCGTAGAAGCGCCGCTCGTCGGCGAGATAGATCCGCGTGTAGTACGTCGTATTCGGCAGCAGGCCCGCGATCGTCACGCTGTGCCTCGTCCCCGCCACGACGTTGGTCGCGATCTCGAGCTGGAACGTCGACGTGTTGAAGACGTGCGCCGCGTCGGAGGAGTAGTCGATGCGGTACGCGCCGCCCGTGATGCTCCCGAGGAAGCCGTCGCGGCCGGGCGCGGTCCAGCTGAGCTCGAGCGTGCCCGTGGATTTCGAGAGCGCCGTGATCGCGGTGATCGTGCCGGGCTGGGAGGCGAGCGGGATGTAGCCGCCGTCGAATTTCGTCCCCGCTCCCGCGAGCGCGGTGCGGCCGACGCCGCCGACGGAAGAATGCAGCGTCACGCCGCCGCCCGAGTGGAGCTTGCCGCCGGCCAGCTGGACGGCGCGCGCGACCACCGCGTCCGTGCCGACGAGCTTGCCGCCGGCCCAGCAGGGGCCGGCGAGCAGCGCGACGGCGACGGCGAGGAGGCGCTCGATCAATCTAGTTCTCGGTGGGCCTGATCCCGGCGCGCACGAGCTTCTTCAAGCGCGCGAGCAGTTCGTTGGGGCTGAAGGGCTTCAAGATGTAGTCGTCGGCGCCGGCGTCGAGGCCTTCGATCTTCTTGTCCACGCCGCTCGACTCGCCGGTGAAGATGAGCACCGGGATATGCCGGAGGGCCGGGTCGGCCTTGAGCGTCTTGCAGAGCTCGATGCCGTTGTGGTCCGGCAGGTTGACGTCCATCAGCACGATGTCCGGCTTCTGGTCGCGGCAGGCCTTGAGCCCCGTCGTGCCGTTCGCCGCCAAATGGACTTCAAACCCTTCGGACGGCAATTTCTTCGACAGCAGATGACGCATCGTCGGGTCATCCTCGATGATCACGATCCGATACATTTGGCCCCCAAGCCCGGAACTAGTCATTTCCTCTATAAGACTGGGGTATAGCTGTGTCCTAGCTATGTCCTATCTGCAACCGATTTGTAACCGTTTTATTGCACTGCGGTTGTCCCCACTATTCACCGCCCTCGGGACCCTGGCGGAATTGCAATCTCCATGTAACACTGGTGCTGCAGACTCCCCCTAGCGATGCCTTATCAGGTGCTGATCTTGGAGGCGGACGAGGAACAGCGCGTCTGGCTGCAGGACTGGTTCAAAAACGAGTTCTCGGTCACGCTGTGCACCTACGCGAAGGACGCGCTCGAGCGGATCAAGACGCTCAAGCCCGACCTTCTGCTCCTCTCGCTCGATACCGCGGACATCCCCCCGCTCACCTTCCTGAGCGTTCTGCGCGACACCGACTACGGGCGCGCCCTACCGGTGGTCGCGGTTTCCCCTAAGAAGTCGGAGGAGACGACGCTGCGCTTGTTCGAGCTCGGAGTGGAAGACAGCCTCGCGCATCCCTTCGATCCGCGCGAGCTCATGGCCCGCTGCCGCACCGTGCTGCGCCGGAGGCTCGAGCGGCACGACCACTGGGGCACGCCGCTGTCGATCGGGTTGGTCGAGATCGACCCGAGCCAGCGCAAATGCGTCGTGTCGGGCCGGCGGCTGACGCTGCGCCCGCGCGAGTTCGCCCTCCTGGAAGTCCTGATGCGCAAGGCCGGGCGCGTCCTGACGCGGCCCTATCTATTGGAAAGCGTCTGGGGGATGTCGAGCGACGCGGACACCCGCGCGGTCGACGTGATGGTGAGCCGCCTGCGACGGTCGCTGGGAGAAGGCGGAGCCGAACTGATCGAGACGGTCTCGAAGCTCGGCTACTGCTTCCGGCCGCCCGGCACCTGAGGCCGGGACACCAGCAGGGACAGCTCCAGCCGGTGGACCTCCGCCGGAGCCTCGGTCAAGATCCATAGCG
>JACRDR010000156.1 GCA_016212845.1 Elusimicrobiota bacterium | reverse complement strand
GTCGTCGCCTTGGTGGGCCGTTACCCCCCCAACTAGCTGATAGGCCGCAGGATCCTCCCAGAGTGGCTTGCGCCTTTCATCCCAACCAGATGCCTGGCCGGGATCGTACGAGGTATTAGCCAACCTTTCGGCTGGTTATTCCTCACTCTAGGGTAGATTTCCTACGTGTTACGCTCTCGTCTGCCACTAAATTTCCATTGATATAATCTCAAGAAATTCCGTTCGACTTGCATGTGTTATGCACGCTGCCAGCGTTAATTCTGAGCCAGGATCAAACTCTCCATTAAATTGATGTTGACGTTTTCGCCGCGGTTTTGGTCCGCGCCTACTTCCGCCTTCACTCCCCTAATGGAGGGAATTGATTCCAACTTATTATCTTGTACATCTTTAGTTCTGAGTCTCAACCATTCCGGGGCCACAAAACCCCTCGATGGCCGAGCACACCGAACTCCTTTAACCCTTTCTGTCCCCGGGGGGAGACAGAACAGGGTGCCCATTCGCTCGCAAAAAAGATTTCAAAGAACAAAACTCCACTACCCAGCGGCCCGTTCCTCGCGGAACTAACCGCTGCAGGTGAGAGTGTTGTAACTATACCAACAGAGTCGGTACTTTGTCAACACTCCGTACCATCAGAACTCGGTTTTGAATCCGACGCTCTTTAGGTGGGAGTAGCGACATGGTACATGAACGCTCCGCGGGTGTCAACTACTTTTTTTCGAGAAATTTTAATTTGCCGGCGAACATGGTTGACGTGTCCAGGGCGCGCTACGATGTTCCCATGCGGGTACTCGCTGCAACGGCCGTCGCGTCGCTCGTTTGTTATTGGCTCGCGCTCGAGAACGGGGCGCCGCGCGTTTCTCCGACGCCGATCGCGGCCGTGCGCGCGAACGTCGCGAACGCGCTCTCGTCTTTCGGCGACGTCGCCGCGCCGATCAAGCGCGCGACGGTGAGCATTCGCACCGTGCAGTACCTCGATCCTCCGCAGTCGAAGCCGACCGCGAAGCCGCGCCGTTGGATCGAAGGCATCGGCTCCGGCGTAATCGTCGACGGCAGAGGCTACATCCTCACGAACGAGCACGTCGTCCGAGGCGCCGATCGCATCGAGATCACGATCGCGGATCCGACGCAGCGGCAGTTCCTCGCGAAGCTCGTGCGCGCCGATCCCGGGCTCGATCTCGCGCTCCTTCGCATCGAGTCGCCGCGCAAGCTTCCCGCCGCGGCGCTCGGCGATTCGAGCCTCGTGCAGGTCGGCGACTGGGCGATCGCGATCGGAAGCCCCTTCGGTCTTTCGCAGACGGTCACCGTCGGCGTGATCAGCGCGGTGCGCCAATCCTTCCGCGTGGAGCAGCACGTCTACTCGGATTTTTTTCAGACCGACGCCGCGATCAACCGCGGAAATTCCGGCGGTCCGCTGGTGAATTCGAAAGGCGAGATCATCGGCATCAACACCGCGATCTACGGACCGACCGGAGTGTTCTCGGGCATCGGCTTCGCGATCCCGTCGAACCAGGCGCGGGCGATGGTGGCCGCGCTCAAGCCGCCCGCGCCGCCGGCGGACGGAAAATAGCGCGGCGCGATACGCGACGCGGTCCAGCGCATACGACGCCGTGTGGAACGGCGTGCAGGTCCGCGTCGCGATCAGCGCCCGCTAGTCCTTATAAAGGAGGCCGGGGTAACCCAGCCCCTTGAGCTTGTCCGCGAGCTCCTTCGCCTCCGCCTTGCTGCGGGCGGGGCCGACGAGGGCGCGGAACATCGGCTTGCCGCCGACTACGACCTTCCGCACTTCCACGGAAGTCTCGGCCGAGTCGAGGTCCTTCTTGAGCTCGTCGGCCTTCGCCTGATCCGAGAAGACGCCGATCTGCACGAGGAACTTGGAGGCCTTCTTCGCGGGCGCCGCCGGCTTGACCGGCGCGGGCGGAGCCGCCGCGGGGGCGGCGGCCTCGGGCGCGGCGGCGGGCGTTTCCGGCGCGGCCGCCGGAGTCGCGGGAGCCGCCGGAGCGGCGGGCGCCGCGGCATCGCCGGCCGGAGCGTCGAGCAGGTCCACGACGATGTCGTTGCCGGTCGGTGCCGCCGAGAACTCGCGCTTCTTGGCGAGCTTGATCACCACGCGCGCGCTTTCGCCGTCCGCGTTCGTAATCGGAATCGCCGCGATGCCCGCGACCAGCGCGCTGGCCACCGACTTCTCCTGCACCGCCTGCGAGATGCGCGTGTCGTCGAGCGTAATCACGACCGCCGGCGGATTCGCCGTGGCCGAGGCGCGATAGCCGACGGGGCGTGAAAGCTTGAGCGTCACCTGCTTCGCGGTGACCTGGTAGTCCTGAAGCATGGCCGGCTCGGCGAAAGCTCCGCCGGCGGCGAGAACGGCCGCGATAAGGAGGTTCATGCGCTAAGCATGCCTAGAACTCGCCAAACGCGCAAGTGGTAGAATCCCGACCCGGTGCGAGCCTTAGCCTCGGCGCTTCTGCTTCTGCTTCCCGGCCCCGCCTTGGCGGAGACGATCCTGCCGCCCCTGGTCATCTCGGCGACGCGCTGGCCGGAGTCCGCCTACCGCACCTCCCGGACCGTCGGCAGCATCGACCGCCGCGCGATCGTGCGGGGCTCCCCGCGGAGCACCGCCGAAGCTCTGCGCGAGGAAGCCGGCGTCCTGGTCCAGCAGACGATGCCCGCCAACGCCGCGGTCTCGGTCCGCGGCCTCATCGGCAAGGACAACCTGGTGCTGATCGACGGCGCGCGCCTAAACAACGCGATCACCGCGAGCGTGAACTCCTTGAGCTTGATCGATATCGAGACCGTCGAGACGATCGAGGTACTCCGCGGCCCCGGCTCGGTGCTCCACGGCGGAGACGCACTCGGCGGCGTCGTGTACGTCACCGGCCGCCGGCGCAAGGACTACAGCAAGGCTGCGTCCATCGGCGGCATGCTCGCCGCCAGCTACCGCACCGCCGACGACGGCCGCGTTTCCCGCCTCGAGATCGAAGGCAACCGCGGCCGCTTCGGGTTCTTGGGCGGCGCGGGCTACAAGGCCTTCGGAGACCTCCACGTGGGCGGAGGGCGCTTCCACGCGATCCCCTCCTCTTATAGAGGAAGGTCGGGCGACGTGGCCCTCGACTACCACGGCGACAGGACGATGTGGCGGGCCACCTACCAGCACTCGCTCCAGATCGAGGCGCCCCGCTACGAGCAGTACGCGCAGGCTCGCCGCTTCGGCGGGCCGGGAGCCTTCGACGAGTTCGTCTTCGACCCGCAAAAGCGCGACCTCGTCATGCTCGACGCGAAAGTCGAGGAGCCCGTCTCATTCGTGAAATTCTTCGATGCCAAGGCGTACTGGCACCGTCAAGAGGAAGGCAGCATCCAGCACCGCCCAAACGCGGCGACCCGCGGCGTCTTCAACGACGCCGTGGCTGCGGTCGGAGGCAGGCTCTCGGCGGTCTCCCAACCCGTACCGGTCCTGCGCATGATCTACGGCGCCGAAGGACACCGCGACGCGGTGCGCAGCCGCCGCCGCGACACCACCCTGGCCACGGGCGCCGTGCTCAACAACGACGCCAACGCGAACTACCCGGACGGCTCGAAATACGGTACCGCCGCGCTGTTTTGGCTCGGGCAGTGGACCGCGTCCCAACAATTGCTTCTCGAGGCGGGCCTGCGCGGCGAGTACGCCAAGGTCGACTCCGTCTTGCGGGCCGGAGCCGCGCCGGGAGCGTTCTCCGACAATTATCGCAGCCTGACGGGCGGCTTCGGCGCCACCTACCAGTTCTTGCCGGTACTCAGCGCCGCGGCGAGCGTTTGGCAGGGCTTTCGCCCGCCCAACTTCAACGAGTCGGTCGCGCTCAAGGCCGCGCCGGCGGGCACCGACGCGCCGGTCACCGGCCTCAAGCCCGAGCGGAGCCTGGGCTTCGAGACCGGAATCCGGCTCGCGCATGAGAAGGTCGTCCAGCGGCTAACGCTCTTCCACATGATCCTCATGGATCGCATCGAGCGCGTGCCCGGTTCTTTCAACGGCGCCACCGTCATCGCGGGCAGCCCCGTGTTTCAGCGCGCCAACTCCGGTCGCGGCTACATCCAGGGCGTCGAGTGGGACGGCCGCGGCGCCATCGGGCAATCGTTCTACGTCCGCGGCAGCGGCTCGTGGTTCTACGGTCGCGACACCTCGGCCGGCACCGCGCTCACCCGAACCCCGCCGCCGATGGCTTCCGTCGGCGTCGGCAACGCCTGGGCCGAGCGCGCGGCCTGGGTCGAGACGTACACGCGGATGGCGGCGGCCCAGCGGCGGCTGTCCCCCGCCGATCTCACGGACCCCCGCATCGACCCCAACGGCAGCTCGGCGTGGGCGACGTGGAACCTGCGGGGCGGCCTCGACCTATGGGAGGGCGGGAAGTTCCAGCTCGCGGTCGAGAACATTTTGAACGCCTTCTACCGCGAGCACGCCTCCGGCGTCGACGCGCCGGGCTTCAACGTCATTACGAGCCTGCGCGTTTCGTTCTGATTACTTCCCCACAATCGGGTCCTAGAGCCCTCGCGCCCCAGACCCCATCTGCCCAATACTTTGGCCGACGTCCAGAACGGCCGGCAGGTTTTAATGAGAATCGTGCTGTTCGATTTCGCCCGCAAACCGGGCGAGCACCTGGAGTACAAGTTGGGTGGGAAAACCTCGCGCTACTCCCTCGACGAATACACCGCGGCGGTACTTCTGCTCGTCGACCCGAACGGCAAACCGCTCGAGATCCGAATACGTTGAGGGCCGGAGTTGTAGATGCGCATCGTCACGCCGGAAGTTTTCCGGCCGTTGATCGTCTGCGCCGTCATTGACGTAATCAATTACGTCATCTGCAATAGCTGCTGGACTAAAGCGGCCGTCGGTGCGGAGAGACCGCCATCATGCACCGCCAAGCGAGAGTTTGCTGGCCGCGCCCCAGCCGTCTCTTGCCGGTCCCTCCGGTTTTCGATACGCTTGCCGAAGCCATGCGCCCACTCCTCCTGCCCTTCGCGATCCTTCTGATCTCGGCGTCCTCTTCATTCGCCGCGACGCTGCATCTGACCGACGGAAGCAAGCTGCAGGGAACGATCCTAAAGGAGACGCCGGAGGCCGTCGAGATCCAAACGCCCGACGGAACGCTGACGATCAAGCGCGAGCGGATCATCCTGCTCGACGACGGCACGAAGCCGGCCGAGACGCCGTCGGCGGCCGCACCCGCCGCCGTCGCCCCCGCTCCGGCCGCGCCGGTCCCCCCGCCTCCCCCGGTCTTCGCGACGGAGCGAACGCGGCGCATCACTCTCGCGCTCGATATTCTCGGCGCCGGAAACGCGGCGGACGCGCTGCAGAAGGATTTCCAACTCGGCGCGGCCGCGGTGGCGAACCTCGGGTAC
>JACRDR010000150.1 GCA_016212845.1 Elusimicrobiota bacterium | reverse complement strand
GCGTCATCGCTGCGCTTCCAGCCACTGCTTCACGGTGCGGTCCCACTCGTCGCGGTCCACGTCGATCTTCGCCGGGAAGCCCAAGCCGATGCGGACGAGCCGCCAGAGGCCGGGACGGGAGGGAGAGCGGCGCTCGTGGTGCTTGCGGTTGAGCCACTTCGAGAAGCCGCCCCCGGCCTTCTTCACTTCCTTGAGGGCCGCTTTGTATCGCGCGTCGCGCACGACCTTAGACTGCGAGACGTCGAGCGTGAAGGCGTCGTCGCGGACGCACGCTTCGATCGGGACGTCCGCGAAGCTTCCGATCTCTTCGCTGACCTTCGTGCCGTACTTGAAGAACTGAATCCGGCTCGCGTGGTCCAAATCGCGCCGCGGCCCGACGAGGAGCTCGGTCTCGCGGCCGTCCGGCGCCCACCAGTCGACGGCGGCGAGCTTCGGAGGGCGGCACGCGCCCGGCTTCAAACCGATCGCCCACTTCACATCGACGAGGCCCACCCCGCCCTCGAGCGTCTTCGTCCACTGCTCGTACTGGGCCGGCGTCCAGCAGCGCACGTCGATGACCGTGTCGCGGCCGGGATCGGTGGGCGGCTCGAACGGAGTCCCCTTAGGCGCGACGCGCAGGCGGCGGCGCTTGGCGCCCACTCCGGAGGTCACCGTCATCCGGCAGTCGAGCAGCGCGAGAGCGCCGAGGATGCCCGTCGCGAGCTCGCGTTCGGGAGCCGCGAGATCGGAGGTCAGCAGCATCCCCAGCGGGTCCGAGACCGCGGCCGAGTCCAGCGGCGAGCCGTCGAAGGTCAGCCGGAACCAGTCGCCCGCGCGCTCCACCCGGATATTGCTCGCGCGCGAGGCGACCGCCGAACGAAACAACGCCAGCACGAAATCCCGAGGATCGGCCGACCGGAAGCGAGAGAGCTTCTCGATCGCCTTGTCCGCGTCGACGCGGAAGCCTCCGGACTCGACCAAGGTCGGCGCGTTCACCGCGCCCACGGACGACGCGGCGGATTCCGGAGCGGCGGCCGCCGCCTTGGGAGCCGCGCTGTCCGCGTCGAAGGCGTAGGAGGCGAGCGGGGCGGGCTCCAACGGCGCTTCCTCGGAAATCGGGAACGCGGTCTTCCACAGGAGGGCCAGGTCCCCCCGCAGCGTGTCGTCTTGCGCCTTCACGTTCGTGTTCTTGCCGACGGCGCCGGCCATCGCCGAGACCGAGCCGAGGAGCATCATCGCGCAGAACGCGAACAGGACCCCGAGAAACAGTCCCGCTCGAGGCGACTCGGCGGCTAAGCCCAGCGCGGCGCCTTGCGCCGCCCAGCCGCCCAAAGCGATGGCGAAGAGCGGGAACGCGGACTTCGGGAGCGACTGCCGGTCGGGACGAGGCCGCTGCACGTGCGCGCCCGTGACGACCAGCACCGCGGCCGAAACGTGCAGGAACGCCCAGCCGGGGATCTCGTTCCAGCGCAGGATCTCCGCCAGCCATACGTGGGACATCGCCATGAGCCAGCAGCCGCGGTCGACGCCGCGCATGTCGCGCCCCGGCTTCCACGCGGCTTCCACCCAGCCGCGCCACGCGTGGCCGCCGAAATACCACGTCAAGGTCCACAAGACCGGATGGAAGAACCAGATGGCCGGAACCGGGAACCACTCCCGGAACGCGCCGACCGGCAGGACCATCGAGGCCCAGAAGACGGCGGTGATCGGAGCCCAGCCGAGCCGGGCCGCTAGCTTCTTCATTTCTTGGGCTTTCGGCGCTCGACTCGGCGATCCGGGCCCGCCGACCACTTCCAGCCCGCGATCTCCGGGACGTCGGCGCCGTATTTGGAGATGTAGCGCTTGTGCTCGAGCAGCCGGTCGCGCATCGCCTGCTTGATGTAGGCCGCGCGCGCGCCGAGCTGGGGCAGGCGGTCGACGAGGTCTCCGACGAGATGGTAGCGATCGATCTCGTTGAGGACGCACATGTCGAAGGGCGTCGTCGTCGTGCCCTCTTCCTTGTAGCCGCGCACGTGGAGGTTCTTGTGGTTCGTCCGGCGGTACGCGAGCCGGTGGATGAGCCACGGGTAGCCGTGAAAGGCGAAGATCACCGGCTTGTCGACGGTAAACAGGGCGTCGAACGCCTGGTCGGTGAGGCCGTCCGGATGCTCGCCCTTCGGCTGGAGCGTCATCAGATCGACGACGTTGACCACCCGGATTTTCAGCTCCGGCAGGAGCTCGCGCAGCAGCTCGACCGCCGCGAGCGTCTCGATCGTCGGCACGTCGCCGCAGCACGCCAGCACCGCGTCGGGTTCCGCGCCCTGGTCGGAGGAGGCCCACTCCCAGATGCCGATGCCGGCCTCCACGTGACGCGCGGCGGCGTCCATGTCGAGCCACTGCGGCGCGGGCTGCTTGCCGGCGACGACCACGTTCACCTGGTTGCGGCTCCTCAGGCAGCGATCGGTGACCGCGAGGAGCGTATTGGCGTCCGGCGGGAGGTAGACGCGGATGACCTCGGCCTTCTTGTTGACGACGTGGTCGATGAAGCCGGGGTCCTGGTGGCTGAACCCGTTGTGGTCCTGCCGCCAGACGTGCGAGGTCAGCAGGTAGTTCAAGGACGGGATCGGCCGCCGCCACGGGATGTGGCGCGTCACCTTCAGCCATTTGGCGTG
>JACRDR010000155.1 GCA_016212845.1 Elusimicrobiota bacterium | reverse complement strand
CGCGCGCGCGGAGCAGCTCACCGAAGCGCGCGCTGAGCGCCGCCAACTCGAGGCGCAGCGCGGCGGCGTATGGATGGGTCGAAATGGCGAGCAGCTGCCGGACGCGGTCTTGGCCCTCCGGGTATTCCGTGAGCCACTCGAGGTGCTTCTTCAGAAACGGCTCGAAATTGTCGAGCTGCGGGCGCCGGCCGTCGATGCCGTCCCTGCGCCAGTCGGAGATCCAGCCGCGCAGGCCGGCGAAGGCCTCGGGCGCGGCGCCGTGGGAGCTGATGAAGTGGTCGAACTGCCACTCCCAGGCTTTCATGCTCCGCTCGCTGATGTCGAGCGAGCGCCGCCGCCGCTCGAGTTCCGCGAGGCGCGCCCGGACCGCGCCGACGGGGTTGGTGGTTTCCGTCAGGGTCAGCTCCAGGTCGTTGGTGGGGCGGGTGAACAGCTCGACATCGCGGTAGCCGTCGATGCCTCCTTCGACCAGGGCGGCCGAGCGGTCGGAGTCCTCGGGTTCCCGGCCCGTCTCCAGCGCCGCGACGGCGCCGACCGCGAGCGCGAACGCCTCGTCTTCCATGAGGAGGCCGACGTTCAAACCGTGAGACCGCGCTTCCCCGTGGAGCACCGAATGGCCGAAGAGCTCGTGCGCCAGGGTGCCTTCGATCTCGATTTTCGGATTCAGCAGGTCCAATCCGAGTTCGACCGCCGGGGGTTGGCGGATCGTCACGGCCCGCAACTCCTTCGTATCGGGATCCCGGCTTAAGTCGGCGAAGCGGATCGGGATGGAGCCCAGGGCCGCGCGGCGCTTGCGCAGGCCGGCGAGCGAGGGCGCGCGCGCGAGCCGGGCCAGCGCGTCTTCGATCCGCTTGCGCTCGGATTTGCTGTCGCGGTCGTCGATCAGGACGTACTGGAAGGTCTTGGACGGGAGGACCGTCGCCGAGGCGAACGCGGAGAGCAGCATGAGGACGAGCGCCTGCATCCCTTGAAGTATGTTCCGGGAGGAGGCGCCGCGCCAGTCTTCGTGCGGTTTTCATGCGGCTCCGCTACCATGAGAGCGGGCCTATACGGCTCGGGAGGACGTCATGGCGGTCACCGAGGGATACACCGAAGGACGGGTCGCGCGAAGGATCGAGCAAAAGACGAAGAAGGTGCCGTCCGATTGGTTCTTGTGGGCGGCGGGCGCGTCGATCCTGCTGTCGTTGGGGCTAAAGCAGGCGAACCGGGACGAGGACAGCTATTTCGTCGGGCAGTGGGCGCCGACGCTTCTCATCCTCGGCCTCTACAACAAGCTCGTGAAGCAGCACGGCTCCGACGAGGTCGAGCGCTAGCGCTTCTTGGAGAGCGCGGCCTTGAAGGCGTCGCCGAGGCCGCCGAACTGGCCGTCGGTCGCCTTTTGGGCTTCGCGCCAGTCGGATTCGCTCGGGTCCTGGGGCAGCTCCAGCGAGATGCGGCGCTCGCCGAGCTTGATCTCGCCGATCTTCACGTTGAGCGTGCCGCCGACCTTCTGCTTGTCCCACTGGAATTCCGGATGGTCGCCGACCTTGGACTGGTGCAGCAGGCCGACGATGCCGGGCTCGAGCTGGATGAAGAGGCCGTAGGGCTCCTTGCGCGTGATCTTGCCTAAGACGATTTGGCCGGCGGAGTACTTCGACCACGGGTCTTCCTTGGGCGGCGCGGCGGGGCGCTCGGACGCTTGCTTGAGCGAGAGGGAGAGCTTGAGGCGGCCCTCGACGGTTTCCCGCTTGAGCAGCTTCACGGTGATCGTCTGCCCGAGCTTCAGGATTTCGGCGGGGGACTCGACGCGCGACCAGGCGATCTCGGAGACGTGCAGGAGGCCTTCGAGGCCCGGCGCGAGCTGGACGAAGGCGCCGAACTTCTCGATGCGGGTGACCGTACCGGAAACGAACGAGCCGTCGGGGTTCTGGGACAGGAAGGCGTCGGTGGTCTGCGCGGCCTCTTCCTCGAGGAGCTTGCGGCGCGAGACGACGATGTTGCGGCCGCCCTCGGAGAACTCGGTAACGCGGAACGCGAACGTCTTGCCGACGAACTCGGCGCCGGTCTCGGTGCGCTTGACGTCGATCTGCGAGATGGGGCAGAACGCGGCCTTGCCCTTGATCGAGACGCGCAGGCCGCCCTTGCAGGGCTCGGTGACGCGGCCCTCCACGGGGCGCTTGGTCGTGAAGGCGACCTGGATGTCCTCGCAGATGTTCTTGTCCGTCGGGTTGATGGAGAGGCGGATCTCCTGGTGGCGGACGGAGGTGACGTAGAGCTCGATCACGTCGCCGGGGTTGAAGCGCGGCTTGCCGTTCTCGTCGCGGAGGTCGTTGGAGGCGACGACGCCTTCCTTGCCGGGGCCGAGCGCCACGAAGGAGTCCTCGGTGCCGATGCTCAAGAGTTGGGCGTACAGGTGGTCGCCGGGCGAGTACGTCTGGGCCTCGGCGTGGATGGATTCGTCCAGCAGCTTCGAAAAGTCTTCGGCGGTCGCGCCGTCGTCTCGGGTTTCGTTCATGCGCGGCTACATTATAGCGTTACTCGCCCCCGTCGGGGAACTAGGATTTTGTCCACGATCCCATGAGTGTCGCAGTTCGCGGCTCGTGGAATCCCCGAGGAGGGAGGGAACTTTTTGCGGACTCATTCGTACATGTGTGTATGGGGAACCTAGAAGCGGGTCCGGTTCGGCTGGAGCAGAATATCTGGTCGATCCGAGGAAGGCGCGTAATGTTGGACTGGGACTTGGCGGAACTCTACGGTGTTTCGACCAAGCGCCTAAATGAGCAAGTTCGCCGGAATCGATCTCGATTCCCGGTCGACTTCATGTTTCAACTTACTCCTGCGGAATTCACCACCATCGCGGCTTTAAGGTCGCAATTTGCGACCTTAAAACAGGGCCAGCACCGGAAGTTTCGGCCGCACGTCTTTACCGAGCATGGCGCTCTAATGCTGGCGAGCGTGCTCAATTCAGAGAGGGCGGTGGAAGCCAGTATTGAAGTCGTCCGTGCGTTCGTTCGTCTCCGAGCGCTTCTCTCTCAGAAGGGGGTCTTTGCGCGCGACCTGAAGCGGATCAAGAGCAGGCTCCATGCACATGATGACGAGCTCCGGCGGGTATGGGAGTCAATCGAATCCCTGGAGGAGCCCGAGGCGCGGCCGCAGCCCAAGATTGGATTCCAGCCATAAGTCAGCTCGTGGGAGCATGGGTACTTGGTTCAAGGTCTCAATTAGCGACCTTGAAGCCGCGGGCAGATTCGTTGCGAATCGAAGGGCATGGTGAGCCCCAAGGTGCTGGCGGCTTTCCCGGTCTGCCTCGTCCTGGCGGCGCACTTTTTGCGCGCGGGCTGGTGGCCCTTGTCGGCGGTTTATCTCGCCGCGCCCTGGCTGATGGCGACCGGACGGCTTTGGGCGTTGAACGTCAACCGCGTGCTGCTTTGGCTCGGGGTGGCGGCTTGGCTCCTGGCGACCGCGGGGTTCATCGACGAGCGGCTCGAGCAGAAGAAGCCGTTCGTCCGATTGGCCCTCATCATGACGACGGTGACCGCGCTGACCGCGGGCGCCGCGCGCGTCCTCGGCTCGGACGAAGTGCGCGACGGGTTTCGCTAACCGCCGGCGATCGAGGCGACGATGAGGTACGGCTCTTCGCCTTTCGCGACCGCTTCGGGCAGCGGCGCGTCCATCGGCTCGTTCGAGAGGTCTTCCGAGCACGCGTAGAAGCGCACCAGCGCCCGCCGCTTCTTCGTCACGTGGTCGCGGATCGTGCCGCACAGCGCCGGGTACTTCGACTCCAGCGCGTCGAGGATCGTCCGCTGGGTGACCGGTCCTTTCACCTCGAGCGCCACTTCCGCGGGGACTTGCCCGAGCGTGCGCAGCGGCGAGGGGACGACGACGCGGACCATTACTTAATCGTCTGCACTTCGACCGAGAGCACGTGCGGCAGGTGCTGCACGATCGCGTCCCACGAGTCGCCGCCGTCGGCCGAGACGTACACCTGGCCGCCCGTCGTGCCGAAGTAGACGCCGCACTCTTCCATCGTGTCGACCGCCATCGCGTCGCGCAGGACGTTGACGAAGCAGTTCTCCTGCGGGAGGCCCTTCGTCATGCCCTTCCAGTTCTTGCCGCCGTCCTTGGAGCGGAAGACCCGGAGCTTGCCCTCCGGCGGGACGCGGCCCTGCATCGGGTCGATCGGGATGACGTAGAGCGTCTCGGGGTCGTGCGCGTGCACCGCGATCGGGAAGCCGAAGTCGTTCGGCAGGCCCTTCGCGATCGGCTTCCACAGGCCGCCCGCGTCGTCGGTGCGCAGGACGCCGCCGTGCAGCTGCATGAAGATCGTGTCCGGGTTCGACGGGTGCTGCGCGAGCTTGTGCACGCAGTAGCCGACCTCGGCGTTCTTGTCGGGGATGTAGTCGGAGGTCAGGCCCTTGTTCGCGGGCTTCCACGTCTTGCCCGAGTCGTCGGAGCGGAACACGCCCGCCGCCGAGATCGCGACGATGAGGCGCTTCGGGTTCTTGCCGTCGAGCAGGATCGTGTGCAGGCACATGCCGCCCGCGCCCGGATTCCACTTCGAAGCGGTCGCATGCTGCCGCAGGCCGGGGAGTTCCTTCCAGGTGCGCGCGCCGTCCGACGTCTTGAAAAGGGCCGCGTCCTCGACGCCCGCGTAGCAGACGTCGGGGTCGTCGTGGGAAGGCTCGAGATGCCACACGCGCTTGAACTCCCAGTTTCGCGACGAGCCGTCGTACCAGAGGTGCTGGCCGACCTTGCCTTCGTAGACGAACTTGTTCGCCTCGCCTTTGGGCATGCCGTCTTGGACCGTCGGGCCGCCGCCGGGAGTCTCCCACGTCTTGCCGCCGTCGGAGGAGCGCTGGATCACCTGGCCGAACCAGCCGCTCGTCTGCGAGGCGTAGAGCCGGTTCGGGTCGGCGGGAGAGCCCGCCATGTGGTAGACCTCCCAGTTCGTGAACAGGGGGCCCTGCACCTTCCAGTTCTTGCGCTTGCCGTCGGAGGTGAGGATGAAGCCGCCCTTCTTGGTGCCGACGAGGACTCGGATCTTGGCCATGGCGGCAAGGATGCAAAACTTCGGCGCTGAAAGGCCAGAGGGCTAGCTACTTCGGATAGCCGTACGCGTCGCACTTCCCTTCGAGGAAGCACGCCGCGCCGCCGGCGCCGAAGCCGCCGCGGTAGCCCGCCGCGCGGGCCTCGTCTTGGTGCTCGCCGCGGGTCTTGCCGTCGCCGAGCACGTCGGCGCGCGTGTTGCCGAAGTTCTGCCCGCTGAAGGGAAGGCCCCATGCGTCGCAGCGCCCGGCCTTGAAGCAGGCGAAGCCCTTCTGATCCGTGGTGCCGCCTTGGAAGCCCTCGCCGGCCGCGACCGCCTGGTTCGCGTTGAGGTCCTTCGGGTACCCGTACGCATCGCATTGTCCCGCGAGGAAGCAGGACGCGCCGCCGTGGCCGAAGGTGCCGCGATAGCCCGCCTCGCGCCCGGCGTCCTGGAGCTGGGCCCGGGTGAGCGTCTTGCCGTCGGGGCCGACGATGAGGTCGTCGCGCCCGCCCTGGCCGGAGAAGGGCATGCCCCAGGCGTCGCAGCGCCCGGCCTGCCAGCACGTGTAGCCGGCGGCGGGGGGCTCGCCCGTGAAGCCTTCCGCCTGCGCGGCCTCCGTCTGCAGCGCCGCGAAGCGGGCGGCGCACGAAGGGCACAGCGCGAGGCATTTCGCGACCGCGTTGGCTTTGACGCACGCGCTTTCGAAATCGCACTGGTTGCCGAGCGCGTCGCAGGCCGCCTCCAGATCCTTGCGCAGGGCGGGGTCGGCCTTCTGGAACATGGAGGGATCGAACGGCTTTACGTCGGTGCCCTCGCCGGCGCCCTCGATTTTCGCGAGCGGCGTCGTGTTGCCCGCGCCGCCCGCGCCCGAATGCGCGGTCCCCGGCCCGGCGGTGCCGGCTCCGACCGTTTCGACGACGGACGTGCCGCTGCCGGCGCCGCCGCCGCCGTCCCGAAAGCCGCCCGCGCCGACGGAGCCCGCGCTTCCGGTCGACGCGCCCGAGGCGAGCGCGGAGGCCAGCCGTCCGCCTCCCGCGACCTTTTTGGGCGCCGAGCGCACGCCGGTTTTCGACGGGAGCTTGCCGCGCGCCGCGAGCGCGCGCAGCAGCTGTTGGTCTTCGCTGAGTTCGGGCTTCGCCGCGGCCGCGCCGGGACGCGCGGCGCCGGCGCCCGCACCGCCCCTGGACGCGCCGG
>JACRDR010000144.1 GCA_016212845.1 Elusimicrobiota bacterium | reverse complement strand
TGTTCCTTGCCGAGCTTTCCGATTTCGCCCGCCCGGCGCTCGAGGCCCTGCGCGAGCCGCTCGAGACCGGCCGCGTGCGCGTCACCCGCGTCGACGACCGCGTCGAGTACCCGGCGCGCTTTCAGCTGATCGCCGCCCGCAACCCTTGCCCCTGCGGCTGGTACGGGCATCCGGGGCGCGAGTGCTCCTGCGGCCCGAACCAGGTCGCCAAGTACCGGGCGCGCGTGTCCGGTCCCTTGCTCGACCGCATCGACCTGCGCGTGGAGCTGGCGTCTTTGCCCTTCGAGGAATGGGCGGCCGACGCGCCGCCCGCCTCCGAGCCGACGTCCGCGGTGCGCGCGCGGGTGCTCGCGGCGAGGGAAATCTCCCGCAAGCGCCTCGGCTCCGACCGCGCCAACGCCTCGCTCAAGACCTCCGAGCTCAGACGGCACGCGCGGCTCGACGCGACGAGCCGCGCCATGCTGCAAAAGGCCGCGGCGCGATTTCAGCTTTCGGCCCGGAGCCTCGACCGGGCGCTTCGCGTGGCCCGCACGATCGCGGACCTCGCGGGCGAAGAACGCATCGGGGCGGCCCACGTGGCCGAGGCGGCTCGGCTGAGCGCGGGCGCATGAGGAGAGACTCGATATGCTGAACGCGATGCTGTGGGCGCTCTTGGCCTTGCCGGCCGGCGCCGAACGGAAGCACAAGGTGGTGCCCAAGGACTGCATGTGGGACCTGGCCCAGTACTACTACAAGGATCCTTTCAAGTGGCGGAAGATCGCGGACGCGAATCCGCCGCCGGACGTGAGGGATCCGCACTGGATCTACCCGGACCAGATCCTGATCATCCCCGACCTCGACGAGCCCCAGGCCGAGCCCGCGGCTGCCGCGCCGGAGGAGGCCGCCACGACGCCCGCGGAAGCTCCCGCACCCGAGCCGCCGCCTCCGCCGCTTAAGCCCGTCGATTTCCAGGCCGACAAGGGCCAGGATACGGTCACCGTGCCGGAGTCCCTGTCGACGCGCTTTCCGGACGGCTTGGTCTCCGCTCCGCCCTCGAATTACCGTATGATGGCCCTGCCGAACTGGTCGCCGGACGGTTCGATCGTCGGCTTCAACGGCACGGAAATCATGGCGGCGGAGGGCGACGCGATCGACCTCGTCATCGAAAAGGGAAAGCCGGCCTCGGGCGACCGCTACGAGATCTACCGGCGCGCCGCGCCGACGGAGGCCGACGTCAACAAGACGGCGACCTACGTCGTGAAGATCGGGATGGTGCAGGTGCGCAAGCCGCTGGGCGGCAACCGCTTCCGGGCGGTGATTTTGAAGTCGAACGACTCGATCCAGATCGGCGATCTGATCGTAAAAGGAGGCTAAATGGACTTCGGTTGGCTCAAAAACCTCATCTACGCGTTCCTCATATTCTGCGGCACGGCGTACTACATCAACACGCACTACACCTTCGAGGACGTGTTGAAGTACAGCCAGACGCACCCGAGCAAGGACTATTCGCCGATGATCGTGTACTACACCGGCATGTCCCAGTTCATGCAGGACAAGCACGACGGCGCGATCACGTCCTTTCAGCAGCTGCTGGCGGACTACCCGACGTGCCAGTACGCCCCGATCGCGATGGTGCGGCTGGGCTCCTCGCTCATGGAAAGGAACCGATACGCGGAAGCGCGCGAGATCTTCGAGAAGTACTTCGAGGAATTCCCGAACGACAAGCACAAGAAGACCGTCGAGGACAAGTACGAGTACATCAAGTTCAAATAACATGGAACGAGCGCTCCCGTTCGCCGAGATGGTCCGCCGCCGCATGGAAGCGCGCGGCTTGGGCCTTCGGGAGCTCTGCCGGGGCGTCGAGCTCGACCCCTCGTTCTTCTCGAAGGTGCTGGCGGGGAAGCGAAGCCCTCCGTCGGAGGACGCGGTGCTGCGGCGCATCGCGCGCTTCCTCGAGCTGGACGCCTGCGAGGTGATCGTCGCCGCCGGCCGGATCCCCCGCGAGTGGGACCGGCTGTGGACGGACAAGCCCCTGCTCGAGACGGTGCACCGGCTGGTGCAGGGCACGGCCTCGTCGCCCGACAAAGCGCCTGGGGACAGACCCGAAACTTCGGTTTCCAACGGGAAACCGAAGCTTCGGGTCAGTCCCCCTGCCCAAGCCTTCGGCGACGAGCTCCTCTAGGAACTCCCGCCGAAATGGACTCCGTTCTATTGGGACAGGAAGGCTATCCGCAGCTGCTGGCGTCCATCACCGGGGCGCCCAAGCGCCTCTTTTGGGTGGGCCGGCTCGACCCGAGGCCCGCCATCGCGATCGTGGGGTCCCGCGTGCCGACCGCCTACGGCCGCAAGGCCGCCAAGATGCTCGCCGGCGACTGCGCCCGGGCGGGGCTGACGATCGTCAGCGGCCTGGCCCGAGGCATCGATACCATCGCTCACGAGGCGGCCTTGGAGGCGGGCGGGCTCACCTGGGCGGTCCTCGGCTCGGGCTTGAAGCGCCTATACCCACCCGAAAACGCCGGGCTGGCGAACCGAATCGTGGCCTCCGGCGGGGCGGTCCTTTCGGAGTTCGACCCGCAGACCCCGCCCTTGCCCGGCCACTTCCCGGCCCGAAACCGGATCATTAGCGGCCTCTCCTGGGTGACGGTCGTGGTGGAGGGGAAGATCACCTCCGGCTCCCTCATCACCGCCAAATTGGCGTTGGAGCAGGGCCGCGAAGTCGGCGCGGTGCCCGGCCCGATCGACACGATTTTGAGCGAGGGTCCGCACGTCCTATTGGAAGAGGGCGCGTTCCCCGTCCGACGGGCGGAGGACATTTTGGCGCGCCTTCCCTCGGGCCTTTCCTTAGAGTGTCAAACGCCCGTCAAACCGGGGGGGCTTGACGGCGAGGGCAAATCCCATTATAAGGAAGGCCTTGGAGGGGTTCGCGGAAAAATCTTAAAATCACTGGGTTCGCGAGAAATCACCTTCGACGCGCTGCTGGAGGAGGTGGAAATCGACGGTCCCGGGCTGCTGCGCCACTTGGCGGAGCTCGAGATCGAAGGCCTCGTGGAAGCCCTACCCGGCCAAACCTATGCCCGCAGATAAAAAGACCAAGACGACCAAGCCCAAAGCCGCCAAGGCGGCCAAGACCGCCCCTGCCGGGGAGGCGGCCGCCGAGAAGGCTCCCAAGGCCCCGAAAGCCGAAAAGGCCCGGAAGGGCTCGGCCTTGGTGATCGTGGAGAGCCCCGCCAAGGAGCGGACGATCTCCCGCATCCTCCAAAAGGACTTCGTCGTCCGGTCCTCCTACGGCCACGTTCGCGATCTGCCCGAAAAGAAGATGGGCGTGGACGAAAAGAAGAATTTCGAGCCGACCTACGTCCTCCTCCCCAGGACCAAGAAGATCCTGCCGGAGCTCGAGGCGCTGGCGAAGAAGGCCTCCATGGTCTATCTCGCGACCGACCACGACCGCGAAGGCGAGTCGATCGCGTGGCACCTGGTCCACTTGCTGGACGTGGGCGAGGACCGCGTCCGGCGCATCACCTTCCACGAGATCACGCCCGCCGCGATCCAGGAAGCGATCAAGGCGCCCCGCGGCATCGACCTGAACCTCGTGCACGCCCAGCAGGCCCGGCGCGTGATCGACCGCCTCGTGGGCTACAAGCTCTCGCCGCTCCTGTGGAAGAAGGTCCGCCGCGGCCTCTCCGCCGGCCGCGTGCAGTCGGTGGCGGTCCGCCTCTTGGTCGAGCGAGAGCGGGAGATCAAGGAGTTCGCCTCGAAGCCCTACTACAGCCTGGGCGCCAAGCTCTCCGCGAAAGAGCCTCCGCCGTTCGACGCTCGGCTCACCCAGTGGAAGGGCGAAAAGGTCGAGTCGACGCAGGTCTACGACCTTTTCTCCGAGCAGTACCGCGTCCACTCCACGAAGTTCGGCAGCAAGGAGGAGATCGACGCGGTCGTGAGCGCGCTCTCCGGCTCTCAGTTCAAGGTCGTCACGGTCGACAAGAAGGAGGTCCGCCGCCGTCCGACGCCGCCCTTCACGACCAGCACGCTGCAGCAGGCCGCCTCCCAGCGCTACGGCTTCCCGGCCGAAAAGACGATGCGCGTGGCCCAGGGCCTCTACGAAGGCGTCGATCTCGGGGACGGGGAGCCCGCCGGTCTGATCACCTATATGCGTACGGACTCCGTGTCCGTCGCCAAGCAGGCGCAGGAAGAAGCGCGACGGGTGATCAAGTCCCAGTTCGGCGACAAGTACGCCCCCGAGGAGTACCCGGTCTATCAGACCAAGTCCAAAGGCGCCCAGGAGGCGCACGAGGCGATCCGGCCGACGAGCGTCTCGCGGGGCCCCGACCAGGTGCGCACGTTCCTCGACCCGGACCAGGCCAAGCTCTCCGACCTCAGCTGGAAGCGCTTCGTCGCCAGCCAGATGACGGAAGCGGTCTACGACACGGTGGCCGCCGACATCCAGGCCGGCCCCGAAGCGGTGTTCCGCGCCAACGGCCGCACGCTCAAGTTCGACGGCTACCTCGCGGTCTACGTCGAGGCGGAAGAAGCGGAGACGCCCTCGGACGAGCAGGAGGGCCGCCTGCCCGACCTCAAGGAGGGCGACGTCCTCAAGCTCGAGAACCTCGACTCCGAGGAGCACAACACGAGCCCGCCCCCGCACTACAACGAAGCGAGCCTCATCCGCGCGCTGGAACGCCACGGCATCGGCCGTCCGTCCACCTACGCGCCGACGATCAAGACGGTCGTCGAGCGCGGCTACGTCAAGCGCGGCATCAAGGACCGCAAGCTCATCCCGAGCGAGCTCGGCGTCCTCGTCACCGAGAAGCTCAAGGAGCACTTCCCCGACGTGGTGAGCCTCACCTACACCGCCGAGGTCGAAGAGCGGCTCGACCAGGTCGCCGAGGGCTCCGACCAGTGGCAGAAGGTCGTCGGCGAGTTCTACGACCCCTTCCAGAAGGCGCTCAAGACCGCCTCCACCGCGATGGAGGACTACAAGCCGATCGAGACGAAGGAGCCGTGCCCCATCTGCGGCGCCTTCATGCTCATCCGCGAGAGCCGCTTCGGCAAGTACCTCTCCTGCTCGACCTTCCCGACGTGCAAGGGCAAGATCCGGCTCACGGAAGACGGCCAGAAGGCCGTGCCCGAGATGACCGAGGAAAAGTGCGAGTCTTGCGGCAAGTTCCTCGTGATCCGGATGGGCCGGCGCGGCAAGTTCCTGGCGTGCTCGGGCTATCCCGCCTGCAAGGTCACCTATTCGCTCGACGCCGAGGGCAAGAAGATCGAGGGCTCGCGCCCGCTGGCGACGTCCCGCGGCTGCGAGAAGTGCTCCAAGTCCATGTGGCTCCGGCTCGGCAAGCGCGGCCACTTCCTGGCCTGCTCGGGCTTCCCGAAGTGCCGCAACTTGAAGCCGGTGGGCAAGGTCGAGGCGGAGACGCTGCGGACCGAGGCGCTGGCCCGCGAGGCCGAACTCCGGGCGCAGAACCAAAACGGCCTGGGCTCGGCCGCCGCCGCGCCGCCTTCGCCGACGAAGACTTCATAGACGACGCACCCCGCCGGGGGGAGAAGTGTGGCTGAGAGTTTAGGGCTCTGGGTCCAGCGGTTCCTCGCGCATCTGCGCGGGAGCCGCAACGTTTCCCCGCATACGCTTCGCGCGTATTCGGGGGACCTGGGGGAATTCCAGAAGTTCGCCTCGCCGGGCTCGCCGCTTTCGGCTCTGGACCGCGCCCGGGTGCGCTCTTGGCTGGCCGACCTTCAGGGACGCGGACTGGCCCGCTCCTCGGTGCTCCGGAAGGCCTCGAGCCTGCGCTCCTTCACCTCCTACCTCCTCGACCAGGAGGCGCTCGGGGGCGACCCGTTTCTCAACGTCCGGCTCCCGAAGGCCGAGAAGAAGCTGCCCCGCTTGTTGACCGAGTCCGAGATGGAGAAGCTCCTCGCGGCCCGGTCTCCCGTGGGAGGCGAGAGCCTTCAGCGTCGCGACCGCGCGATGATCGAGCTTTTCTACTCGGCGGGCCTGCGGCGCTCGGAATTGCGCGGGCTCAACGTGGGCGACGTGGATTTCCTGGGCGGCGTCGTGCGCGTCATGGGCAAGGGCTCGCGCGAGCGCGTCGTGCCCGTCGGCGGGGCGGCCCTGCAGTGCCTGCGCGACTACATGGACTCTCGCAAAGCCCGCGGCGGCGGCGAACAGCCGCTGTTTTCCAACGCCGAGGGCGCGCGCCTCTCCGACGCGGGCGTCGCCTGGATCGTGCGCCGATGGACGAAGGCCGCGGCGGCGCTCAAAAGCGTCTCGCCGCACGTCTTTCGCCACAGCTTCGCCACGCATCTCGTCTCCCGCGGCTGCGACATCCGCACCGTGCAGGAGATGCTCGGCCACCGCAGCCTCGCCAACACCCAGATCTACACGCATCTGTCGCTCGAGCGCCTCCGCGAGGTCTACGAGAAGTCGCACCCGAGAGGGGGCGGCGCGTGAGGGACAAGATCGAGCTCCTCATGCAGGAGACCGGCTGCGAGCAGGGCGAAGCGGAGCTCGCGCTGGAGCTGTGCGGCTACGAAGTCGAAAAAGCGGTCGCGGCAATTCCCCGCCTTTTTCAAAATATCGCGGTCTTGAAAGCTAAATTCCACGACCCCGGCGAGACGCTTTACGGGCTGCTGCTCGTCATCTTGAACCTGAAGGACCAGACGCTCCTACGCGCCCGCTTCGTCGTGTCCTACAACCCGAAGGTCTACGCCACCTCCCTCGAGCAGGGCTGGTTCGACTTCGAAAAGTTCCTCTACGCCTGCCGTCTTTGGGACGGGAGCCTGCAGTCGGTTAGCCAGGAGCTGGAGCAGCTGGCCCCGACGTTCTTCACGAGCCAGGACGCCGCGCCGTTCTACTCCGAGTCGCCGGAGACCCCGCAGGACAAGGGTATCGACGCGCTCCGGGCGTTCCTCGGCCGCCGCTTCGACCGCGGCCAGCTCAAGCTGGTCGCCCAGCGCGACGTGCTCGACATGGGACAGTTCCAGCAGCTCGGTTCCGAGACCGGCCGGCAGCGAAGGTCCCGGACTCGCCGCGCCCCCTCGGGCGGCTCGCTGATCCTGCGCATCGCGCTCGAGCCGCAGGCCGACGGGCTCGCCGCCGGCGAGCTGCGCGCCGGCGACCTCGTCACCGTCACGATCACCGACAACCGCGACATCGCGCAGTACCTCGCGCGCCTCTTCGGCCCGGGCGACGGAGCGAGCTCTCTGCTCGTGCCCGTCGAGGCAGTCGAAACCGGCCCGAAGGGAGAGGTGGGAGTGCGCGTGCGTTTCTCGCTGGGCGTGTGCGGCGACGTGAACCTGCCTCCCGACATCCGCCTGAAGGTCGTGCGGCGCAGCGCGCCCCGGCCGTGGTGGAAAAAACTCTTTCACGGAACCTAATCGGAACCTGGCGCCTGGCGCCGTAGGGGTTGCGCCGGGGGGCGTCAGGGGCAATACTAACCCCTGTGCCGAGCGTAAACCCCACGGATCGGGACAGCGGCCGGAAGGAAAGCCTCGCCGAATTCTTCGCCAAGCCGTCCTCCATCCTCGGCATCTGCGTCTGCCTGCTCGTACTGCTCCTCCTCTACGTCGTGTTTCAAACCGAGGTCGGCGCGCAATTCATCGCCGACAACCGGGGCGTCGCGGGAGCCGACTCCGCGGCGCTCGGTCCGGTCTCGTCGGCGCGGACGATGCCGCGAGTCAAGTCTTCGCTGTCTTTGATCGAAGGGATGAAGGCGCTGTTCCGTCCCGCTTCGCCGGCCCCGCCCACGGAGGCGAGGCCCCGCGAGGAAGCGGCCAAGACTCCTCTCCCCGCGGCCGCGATCGGAGACGCCGACGGCGACGTCGACGGCCCTCCGGAAGACGGCTGGCCTAAAGATTTGGAGGGTCCCAAAGGTCACGCCGCGGGCGGCGGGGACACCGCGCCGGAGAGAGGCGGAGCGTCGGGCTTCTCCGGCGGAGGCGGCGCTGGAGGCGGGCAGGGCAGCGGAGCTTCCGCGCGCGCAGAGGCGCCCACGGCGCGTCTCGCGGAGGCCGTCGCCGGCAAGGCCGCGCCCGCCGCGCGGCCGTCCCAGCCGTCTACCGGCCGAGAACGCGTCACCCGCGGCGTGGTCACCGCGGGACGCTCGAGCGGCGTCGCCGGCGGCTCCGGCTCCAAGGGACCTCAAGCCTTGGCGGGCTCGACGGGGATGCACGGGGGCGGCACGCAGGCCGCTTTCGGCGAGGGCGCTCGAGTTTCCGCCACGGGGGCGAGCGCGGGGCATGCGGGCCCGGCTTCCGGAGGCGCGGCGATCGGAGGCGCGGCCGGCGGCAGCGTCGGGGGGGCCGGGGCGTCGAGCGGTTCGGGCGCTCACGAAGCGGCGAAAGACGAGGCGGCGGGCCTCGCGGAAGAGGGCGCAAAGAAAAAGCCCGACGCCGTCGAGGATCCGTCGGACCCGGCGAACCAGCGCAAGATCCAGGAATACGGCGTGGCGATCATGGAGTACGAGAACCAGGGCGCTCTGGCCCGAGGCCAGGACCAGATCGACTGCCTGATCCGTGCGTACGGAGTTCATTACGCCCGGGCCCGTGACAAGGTCAAGAACATCGTCGACGACGTCGACCAGGCGGTGGTCCACTTCGAGAAGGACTACCCGAGCCCCGCGGTCGCCGGAGCGTTCCGCGATTTAAAAACCAATCTGATGGATTCCGTCGGGCTCTACACCGTGCTCGACAACTCGGTGAAGTACCTCAAAGACGGCGAATCCTGCTTCAACGTGAATCAAGGCCGGGCGAAGACCGAAGAGTGCTATCAACGCTGGCAGAGCCCCCTATTCGGGCTCGATGTTAACGTCCGGGGGGTGAAGGCGTTCAATCGCCTCGTCGGCAACGAAGGGACCAAGTCGCTCGCGACGATCCCGGGCGACAAGCCGGGAGTGCGCTCGTACCTCGAGGACAAGATCAAGAGCTATCAGGAACTGCTCGACTCGGTCCGCTACGATCTGGAGGAGTTCAAGTGGCGCTCGGAGAATACCGCCGGGGACATGGCGAAAGACCACGACCTCCCCTACGCGTCGTCGAAGAAGGCGGTGATGCAGATCCTGCCCGGGATCCTCCCGTTGGAGAGGCAAGCGCCCTGGCAGCAGGCGCAGGGCGACTTGGGCTTCGCGATAGAGCAGGCCAATACCGCCTGGTCCCATTGGGCCGGCGCCTCGACTCAGCCGAGGAAGATCGGGGTCTTCATCGAGTCGTACCGGGAGACCCGCCTCGCCGCCGCCAAGCTGGCCGATGGCGCGGTCGCGCTGGGCATCCGTCCGGCTCCCGCGGACCCGGAGGCGTCGGCCGCCAAGTTCATCCCCGTTTCGAGGATGGATGTGTCGGAGTGCGACGCGACCCCGGATGAGAACCGGGGAGGCGGCGGGCGCAAAAAGAGAAGGGACAACTGGCTAGAGAAGGCCGGCGGCGACATCGCCCGCGAGTGGAAGCGGTTTTTGAAGAGGGGGATAAAGTGGTGATCCACTTCGCTCTGCTCCAATGGTGCTTCATGGGCGCCCTGGCCGGGGCCCAACTGGACGTCTGGCGGCTCATGGACGACGCGGACCTGCATACCGGCGCCTTCGCGGTGTACGACGGGCCGGCCCGCGCGCTGTTCTCTCCCTGCGACGCGAAGGGCGATCTCAGCTTGCCCTCGCCCTACGAGAAAGACTATTCGCTCACCAAGAAAGAGCTCGCCGTTCTCGACCGAAGCCAAAAGGCCGCCAAGAAGTACTCGAATATCCAGGACGCCCTGGACGCCGGCTATCTGCCTTCGCCGCGGGGCTTCATCCAGAGCGCCGGACTCGCGCTGATCCATCCGGACCTCATCCGCGACGGCAAGGTCGATTGGGACAAGCCCGACATCCTGACTTTCGTGAAGAAGAAGCGCGCGCTGCAGTTTCGTCTCGTCGGCATGGTATTCGCCGGCGGCGAGGAAGCGCCGGCCGCGCTCAGCGAGTTCAAGCGCATCAAGGCCCGCCCCAAAAGCGACACCGGCGCCGACGGCTGGGGCTACAGCGAGGAGGTCTGCGCGGTCGTCGAGCCCAAGGAGTCCGTCCGGATGTATTACGGCGCCTCGGAGACTCCCGACCACTGCAAGAACGGGAAGTACTTTAAGCAGATGTGGATGCTGTCCATGTGGACGCTCCTGTACAACCCCAACGGGTTGTTCGTCGACGAAAACCCGATGGTCGACCACCTGGACCGCTCCCAGCAGTTCGGCTCCTTCTGCCCGAAGGGTAAAGGGAACGGAACATGACCCTCCAAATCAAGCCGGAGACCCGCCGGCGGGCGCTCGCGGGCCTGCTCTTCGCCGGTTCCGCGCTGTTCGCGGGGGCCGCGCTCTATTTCCTCGGTCCCGAGACGATCCTGGTTCCGAAGAAGAGGTTCTGGAGCCGCGAGGCTCCGCCCGACGCGGCGGTCGCGGCGCGCGCCTCTGCGGCGGGGGCCGGCAGCGTCCCGATCGGAGGTCTGACCGTCGGCGGTTTTTGGCGGGCCGTCCGCGATAGCGCTTCGGCCGGGTTCGTGGAGAAATTGTGGGAGGCGGCGGCGTTGAAACGCCCGGCCCTCCGAAAGGTGGCGATCGGCGACGCCGACGACGGCGACCTCCCTCCGGCCGATGTCATCGCGGAGATGCTCCGGACGCCCGAAGGGCGGGAGATACTCGCCGGCATCGGAAAGAACCCGGCGAACGCCGAGCTCTTGGAGAGGCTGTCCCAAAATCCCGCCGTCGCCGGCTTCTTCGAGCAGGCGTTTCCCGGAAGGCGGGCCGTACCGGCTTCCGGGGCGGCTCCGATCGCGTCCCGGGGCGCGGAGAGCGCCTCCAGCGCCTCCGCCGGCGCCCCGCCGCGCGCGTTTCAAGCGGCCTCCGGGGGCCGTGCGGCCGGCAGCGCCCCTCGAGGGGGCGCCTCGTCGCGTTCCGCGTTCTCCGGAGGCGCCGCCGGGGGCGCTGGCCCGGCGAGCTACGACGGCGAGCCTTTGCGCACCGCCGTGACGCCTCGCTTCGGGAGTTTGGGGGCCCAGCCGGGAGCCACGGCTCGAGCCGCGGATGCGGCGCTGATCGCCACCGACGGCACCGCGGCCGCGAGCGGCGGCGCCTCGCCCGCTTCGGGCCAAACCGCGCAGACGTCCGGCCCGGAAGCCGGAGGGATCATTCCGTTGGGCAGCCTCTCCAGCGCCGGCAAATCGAAGAGCATCCGGGAATGGCTCGACTCGCTCTTCGCGTCGATGCCCAAATCCCTGCGGGACAAGATCGTGGCGTTGTGCTACGCGAAGGACGAGTACTGCGACGTGGTGCTGGCCTGCCAGGAGCTCGGCATCGAGGCCGAGTGCCGCGCGGCTTGCGCGAACAATCCGTCGTGCACGCTCAAGATCCCGAACAAGCCTCCGCCGCCTCCACCTCCGCCCCCGCCTCCACCTCCGCCTCCTCCTCCGGTGCCTCCGATCGATGTGCCCGCCTTCGGCGCCGCCGTCCCGTCCTCCTTCGGAGACGCGAAGAAGAACGAGACCTGGTACCAGAAGGCGGGACGCGACATCAGCCGCGAGGGCAAGCGTTTCGGCGGCGACGTGGCGCGCGAGACGAAGGCGGCTGTAAAAGTCGTCGCCCAGCCCGTGCAGAACGCGGTCAGCAACGTCGCTAAGTCGATCAAGAAGAAGATCAAGTGGTAGGGCGAGCGAGCCGGCCGGAATTTTTGCTAAAACCCTTGACCGATGCCGTCACTGGTGGTCGTGGGCGCCCAATGGGGCGATGAAGGGAAGGGCAAGATCGTCGATT
>JACRDR010000137.1 GCA_016212845.1 Elusimicrobiota bacterium | reverse complement strand
GTTGGTGGCTCGAAAGATCCGGACCGCCGCGATCTGGTGGGTGGACTTGGCGGCGCCGGCCGGCGCGGGACGCGACATGCGAACGCCGTACGCGATGAGCCCGGCGCGGCCGAGCGCCTCGAGGTCGGCGGTGAGCTGCAGCGCCGCTTGGACCTGCTTGCCGGGGCCGAGCGCCTGCGAGCCGAGACGCTCGAGGAGCTTGAGGAAGTGATCGACCAGTTCCGCTTCCACCGGACCGGAGAGCTTGTCGTGTCCGAAGTCGAAGCCGTCGGCGTCGAGCACGACCGCCAGCGCCTCGGCTCCGGTGGAAAGCTTCGCCAGCGCGGGCTGGCCTTTGCGCCCGACGAGCGTCTCGAGCCGTCTCTCGACGCCGCGCTCGTGGCGAGCCTTCATCAGGCGCAGGACGGGCGTCGAGTATTCGAGGGGCCTCTCGTGGACGAGCCGGTGGTGCGTCCGGCAGAGCAGGATCAGGTTCGTGGCGTCGTCGATGTCCTTTCTAGGGAACGAGGGGTCGTGCCTCGGTCCGCCCGAGGTGCTCGACACGATGTGGCACTCTTCGCCGGACTCCGGGGAATCGGTCGCGGAAACGACCTGCACGCCGCAGAAGGAGCACTGGCCTCCCGCGCGCGACCAGACGAGGCGGCGAATCTTCTCGTCTACGGGCATCCTCAGGAGTGTAGACCCGACCGCCCAAACGCGCAAGCCTACGACCCTTGACTAACAACATATTTGTTGTATACTTCTGAGTGACCGATTACGAGATCGTCTATTACGTCGCCCGGAATGGCGCGTGTCCCTTTAAGGATTTCCTGGAAGGCTCACAGGATAAAGTAAGGGCGAAGTTCTTCAAGATAATGAAGGTGCTGGAAGCACTCGGCCCGAATCTGAAAAGGCCCCTTTCCGACACCTTGCGGGATGGGATTAGGGAACTGCGGGTGGTGTTCAGCGGCAGCCAGCACCGTGCGTTCTACTTCTTCTCGGATGGCCGCCGAATCATCGTGACTCACGGTATCGTGAAAAAATCAGACCGCGTTCCTCCGGGCGAAATAGAACGGGCTATACGATACCGAAACGACTACCTTTCGAGGAGAGCAAGTGGAGAAATCGAAGAAGATCCGCCTTCCCACGTTTAACGAGTACAGCCGGAAGGCTCTCGAAGACCCTAAGTTCCGCAAGGTGTTCGAGACTCCGGATGAAGATCCGTTTATCGAGATCGCCTACCAGATCGTGAAGATGCGCACCTCGGCGGGACTGACACAAAAGGAACTAGCGCGAAGGCTAAGGGTTTCCCAGCAGGCGATAGCACGGTTGGAATCGGTCAAATACCGGGGCCACAGCCTGTCTACGCTGCTGCGAATAGCAACCGCGCTAAAAAGGCGAGTACGCGTGGAGTTCCTTCCGGTGTAAAGGGCCCCCGCCGATGGGCCTTATTGCCCATGCGGATTACGCCTGATACGACCATGCTATTTCGCCATGATCCCGGCGTGGGCGCTTTGCCTCATTCTCGGCCTTCCGGCCGTCGCGCAGGAGCGTTCGGCTCTCGCCGAACTTAAGCTCCTCGGCGCCAAAGATCTCCCCCCCGTCCCCCTCCCACTCTCGATCGCTTCGACCTGGAACATCCCGAAGGAAGTCATCGGCGAGCGGGTCGACGGCGTCCTCGTGGTGGGCGAGCGCGCCTTCATCGAGGCCACGAGAGCCGCGCTCGCGATCGTGAAGCGCTCTTCCTTTAGAGAGGAGGTGCTCGGGGCGGTCGGACGGATCGAGCAAGCGCCCTGCAGCGGCATGGACCCGAGCCTGCGCCAGCCGACCTTCCACGTCGGCGAGCCCACGTGGCGGGCGGACCCGCTTTGGTACGCCGGCGCGATCGCCCACGACAGCCGCCACTCCCAGCTCTACGCGGCCGCGCTCAAGAAGGAGCCCGGCCTCGAGCCGCGGCCCGACTCGTGGAAAGGCGACTACGGCGAACGCGCCGCGCTCGCCTACCAGATCCGCTTCCTCTCCGAGCTGAAAGCGACCCGCGAGCGCCTCGATTATCTTCGCGGACTGCAGATGGATCCGACCTACCACGAGCTCGGCACGGTGCAAAGCGAGCAGCCCTTCGACCGCGCGCGGCGCGCGTACTACACGCTCAATTGCCGCGGGCGTCATTGGTGATTGTTGTATAATCGCACACCAGACCTCGTAGCTCAGTGGTAGAGCACTCGCCTTTTAAGCGAGGTGTCCCGGGTTCGAATCCCGGCGGGGTCAGGAATACGGCTCCATCGTCTATCGGCTAGGACACATCCCTTTCAAGGATGAGAGACGGGTTCGACTCCCGTTGGAGCCACCATCTTTTCCCTTCGGTGCCGCTTGCGCGCTTTCGGCGTAGGACGAGCGGCGCATCCGGCGAGATCCCCTTCGCCCCTCGCGATCTTCTCCCGCGTCCGACATGCTGTGCGTCTATGATCACGACATTGCTTTTCGGCGCGCTCGCGTGCGCCGCTCATGCCGCGCCGTCGCTCGAAAGCCAGGCCGCCGAAGCCGGAGCGCGCTTCGATCTCTCGCTGTCGCGCGACGCGGCCGCCCCGTCCTGGGTGAAGGGCGTCGAGAAGCCGTCCGTCGCGGCGTCGATGAACGCGTTTCGCGAGAAGAAGACCTCCGCCGAGCCTCCCGCGCCGTCCTGCGAAGAAGACCCTAACTGCGGCACGGCGGAGGAGTGGAAGTTCTGGCACGAAATGCGCAACACCGCCGTCGGCGGCGCCGCGGCGTCGGCCGCCCTGGGCATCGGGCTCGGCGCCGCCGGCGGAGCGATTCTGCTCGGCGCGGCGATCGGACTCGGCGTCGGAGCCGCCATCCTCTACGGGATCGGCCGCGTGCTGGCGCAAGGCGTACGCAGTCCGGCGTTCCAGCGCTGGTTCGCGATACACAACAGCTGACGCGCCGAACGGCCGCGGTTTGGGTATAATCGCGGCGATGCCCCAAGTTCGACTGGTCGTCTGCGGCGCGCTCGGACGCATGGGCGCTCGCGTCGCGGCTCTCGCCGCGACGGACAAGCGCTTCCGATTGGTATTCGGCGTCGCGCCCCGGCCGGCGGAGGGAGCGTACGCCTTCCCGCTCGTAGTGGAGAGCGAACTGCGCACCAAGCTCGTCGACGTCGACGTCCTAATCGACTTCTCCACCGCGGACGCGTCGGTCCGCTACGCGGACTTGGCCGCCAAGACGAAGACGACGCTCGTCGTCGGCACGACGGGGCGAAGCCCGGCGCAGGACGAGGCGCTCAAGGCGGCCTCGAAGAAGACCGCGCTCTTCGTCGCGTCGAACTTCAGCCCCGGCATGAATCTTCTGCGGCATCTCGCCGGGCTCGCCGCGGCCGCCCTTCCGGAATGGGACGCCGCGATCCTCGACGTCCACCACAAGCTCAAGAAGGACGCGCCGAGCGGCACCGCGAAGACGCTCGCCGAAGCGGTCCGCGCGGGCAATTCGAAGGCGCCGCAGATCGCGAGCTTTCGCGCCGGCGACGTGGTGGGCGACCACAGCGTCGTGTTCGCGGGGCCCGAGGAACGGATCGAGCTCGTCCATCGCGCGCACTCGCGCGACGTGTTCGCTCGCGGCGCGCTGGACGCGGCGTACTGGATGCGCGGACGAAAGCCTGGGCTCTACGGCATGAACGATTTCTTGGGGCTCGCGTGAAGAAGGCCTCGAATTTCGTCCTGGACCTCTTCGCCGAGGACGACCCGAAAGAGCCCGGCTACGATCCGGTCCACCTGGGCGCGACCGTCGTCATCACGCTCGCCGCGCTCGGCTGCGTGTACTGGCTCCTCTGGACGCTCCTGGTCTTCGAAGGCGGGATCTTCCTCAAGGCGCGCGCGCTCCTGAAGCTCGCGGGCGGCGCGTCGCTCAAGGACCTCGGCTGGGAAGGCTCTTACGCCCAGGGCGAGCTCGAGGGCTGGTTCGGCAACGTCGCCGCGCTCGCCTTCAGCGTCGTGATCGCCGGCAGCCTGCGCCGTTTGTACCTGCACGCCAAGAGCCGGCACCGCTCCGCGAAATGAGGACGGTCCGGGCCGCGCTCGGCCTCGGCTCGAACCTCGCCGGTCCCCGCCGCAAGATCGCCTGGGCGCTCCGTGAGTTGAACCGCCTGCCGGGGACCCGCCTGCTCTCCTCCACGACGCCGCGCTGGACCGCTCCGTTGGGGCGAGTGAAGCAGCCCGACTTCCTCAACTGCGTCGCTTGGGTCCGGACATCGCTGAGTCCGATGGGACTGCTCACGGAGCTTAAGAGGCTGGAAGTACTCGCCGGCCGGAAGCCGGGCGCACGCTGGGGCCCGCGGCCGCTCGACTTGGACATCCTCTATTACGGCGACGAGCGGATCTCGACCGCTTGGCTCACGATTCCTCACCGCGTCGCCCTGGCCCGGCCGTTCGTGCGGGAGGACCTCCCGAAATGGTAAACTAGGGGCGACGTTTCTCCCTTAGGAAGCCCATGGATAAGGTCACCACGTCGCGGCTCGTCGAGATGAAGCAGAAGGGCGAGCGGATCGTCGCCCTCACGGCCTACGACGCGCCCACCGCCGCGCTCCTCAACGAGGCCGGCGTCGACGTCATCTTGGTCGGCGACTCGGTCGGCAACGTGAAGCTCGGCTACGAGAACACGATCCCGGTCACGGTCGACGAGATGCTCCATCACGTCAAAGCGGTCAAGCGCGGCAATTCGCGCGCGCTGCTGGTCGCGGACATGCCGTATCTGTCGTACGAGCTGGACCCGAAGGAAGCGGTCCGCCACGCCGGACGCCTGATCAAGGAAGGCGGCGCGGAGGCGGTAAAGCTCGAGGGCGGCCTCGAGATCGCGCCCGCCGTCAAGGAGCTCCTCCGCGCCAACATCCCGGTGATGGGCCACCTCGGCCTCACGCCGCAGGCGGTCAACCGACTGGGCGGATATAAGGTGCAGGGACGCCGCCCGCAGGAAGCCGAGAAAATGCTGACCGACGCCCGCGTGCTCGAGGGCTCCGGCATCTTCGCGCTCGTGCTCGAGTGCGTGCCCGACACGCTTGCCAAGGAGCTCTCGCGCAAACTTCCGATCCCCACGATCGGCATCGGCGCGGGCCTCGACTGCGACGGACAGATCCTGGTCGTCGACGACATGCTCGGCCTCTCCAAGGGCCCGGCTCCGAAGTTCGTGAAGCGCTACGCCGATCTCCGGCCGAAGATGATCGACGCGGTGAAGGCGTACGTCTCGGAGGTCCAGAACTCGAAGTACCCCGGACCCGAGCACACGTACACTACCCCCAAGGCTAAAATCGCCGAAGAGCATTGATCTACGCCGCCGCCGTCGCCGCCCTGGTGTTCGCCGTGTTCTGGGCCGCGTGCTGGTGGGGCTCGGAGGTCGTCTTTCATCCTCCGAAGATGCTCGCGCACACGATCTGGCCCGACCGCTGGAACCTCAAGTACGAGACGATCCGGTTTCCCGCGACCGACGGCGTGCCGATCGCCGGCTGGGTGATCCCGGCCTCCCAGCCCACCAAGCGCACGATCCTCATGCTCCACGGCTGGGGCGACAACAAGGGCGACCTGCTCGAGCGCACGTGGTATCTCGCGAAGAAGTTCAACCTCGTGATGATCGACCACCGCAACCACGGCGAGAGCGGCGGGCCGTTCTCGACGATCGGCTGCCGCGAGTCGCGCGACGTCGTCGCCGCCGTCGACTGGCTCAAGCGCAACAAGGCCGAGTGGATGGGCAATCTCGGGCTCTTCGGCCTGTCGATGGGAGGTTCGGTCGCGCTCTGGTCAGCGGCGAAGTGGCCGTTCTTCCACTGCGCGGCGGTGGAGGCGCCGTTTCCGTCCTTTAACCAGGTCGTGGGACGCTACACCTACAACGGCTTCAAGCTCCCGTACTTCCCGTTCGCGTATTGCGCGCTCCTCGTCATCAAATGGCGGCTCGGCGAGGACCCCGAGCGGTACAGCCCGATCTACAACGTCGACCAGATCGCTCCGCGCCCGCTGCTCTTCATCGCGGGGCGCGACGACATCCTGATGCCGCTGCCCGACGTCGAAGAGCTCCACCGGCGCGCCGGCGAGCCCAAGGAGCTCTGGGTCGTCGACCACGCGCGCCACGGCAAGTGCGAGAAGACGGCCGGCTCCGCGTATCATCAAAAACTTGAGCAATTCTTCGAACGGAACATCCCCGCATGAAACTGATCCGAACTCCCGACGAGATGCAGGAAATGTCCGCCCAGTGGCGGAAGAAAGGCGACTCCATCGGCTTCGTGCCGACGATGGGCGCGCTGCACGAAGGGCACCGCTCGCTGATCCAGCGCGCGCGGCGGGAGAACCGCAAGGTCGTCGTCTCGATCTTCGTGAACCCGCTGCAGTTCGGCCCGGCGGAGGATTTCACCCGCTACCCGCGGCCGTTCTACCAGGACCGCCGCATGTGCGACGCGTCTTTCGTCGACGCGCTGTACCGCCCCGACCCGGAGCGCGTCTACCCCGACGGCTTCGCGACCACGGTGGAGGTCGGCGGACTCTCCTCTCTCCTCGACGGCGAATTTCGTCCCGGCCACTTCAAGGGCGTCGCCACGGTCGTGCTCAAGCTCTTCCAGCAGGTGCGGCCGGACCGCGCGTACTTCGGAGAAAAGGATTTCCAGCAGCTGACCATCATACGGCGCATGACGCGCGACCTCGACCTCGGGATCGACGTGGTGCCCTGCCCCACCGTGCGCGAGCGCGACGGCTTGGCGCTCTCCAGCCGCAACGTCTATCTTTCGCCGCAGGAACGCTCGGCCGCCCCTAAGTTCCACCAGGGCCTCGACGCCGGGGCCGCGGAAGCCAAGAAATCCCGGGCGAAGCCGAAGGACGTCCTCGCGGCCGCGAGGAAGGTCGTCGCGCGCATCCCGGGCGTCTCGATCGATTACCTGCGGCTGGTCGACGCCGACAGCCTCGCCGACGCCGAGCGATTGCGCGGCCGGTTGAGGCTCCTGGGAGCGATCCGGCTGGGCCGCACGCGCTTAATTGACAACATACCGGTCATTTGTAAGGATTAGGCCTCGATGAGCGGGCCCAAGCGCAAGCGCTTCTGGATCGACCCCTCCGCGCAGCTCAAGATCCTCGCGTTCGTCGTCGGCCTCCTCGCCGCGAGCCTCCTCCTCTGCTGGTTGTCGGTCGACCGCGGGCTGGATCAGACCTTCGGCGAACTCCACCGGCAGTACATCCCGATCGACTGGGCGCGAGCCGCCCTCCGCGGCCCGTTCTTCTTCTCGAGCGCGATCATCCTACTCGGCGGCGCGATGGTCACGCTGCTGTGGTCGCACCGCTTCGTCGGCCCGATCCTGGTGATCACCGCCGGGCTGCGGCGGATCCAGGAAGGCAACCTCAAGACCGAGGTCCGCATCCGCGACACCGACGCCCTGCGCGAGACGGTCGCCGACTTCACCGCCATGCAGGCGGCGATCCGCCGGCACGTGGGAGAGGACCGCGAGCGCCTGGCCGCCCTAGACCAGCGCCTGGCGCACGTAGCCGAAAAGCTGGACGGCCACGCCGCGCGCCGCGAACTGGAAGCCATCCGCGAAGACCTCAAGAAGCTGACCGCGTTTTTCCAGCTTTAGACGCCGTTCTAGGACGGAAACCCGCCCCCGTCCGAGTATTGACACCCCGAAAGCCTCTCCCTATACTCTCCGGGCCGAGAGGGACTTCATGAACCGACACCTATGTCTCGTGGCGTGCCTGCTGCTGGGGGCCGCGCAATTCTCGTTCGCGGACAAGCGGCCGCAGCGGAAGGCCGTCGCCGCGCCCGCGCCTTCGCCCGTCGAAGAGCCCTCCGAAGACGCGACCGGCGAGGAAGAGCCGGCCTCCGAGCCCGACGAGGCCGCCTCCGACGACTCCGCCGCCCCCGAGGAGAGCCTCCTCGAGCAGGCGTCCCCGGCGCCGGAGCGTCCGAACAAGCGCGCGACGATGCCGCCTCCGCCCCGCCCGGCCCTTCAGGCCCCCGCTCCCGCCGTCCAAGGCGCCGCCGAGCCCTCGAAGGAGGCGCCGAAGCCGGCCGAGGAGCCGCTCAAGCGCGCCAGCGAGCGCGGCTACGATTGGCTCGAGAAGGTCGCCGGACCCGACGTCGTGAAGCTCCTCGCAAGCCAAGGCTACATCGTGACGTACAAGCTGGATAAGACCCTCAACCTCGCGCACGTGCAGTGGGAGATGCTCGAGCCGCTCGTGAAGCGCGCGCCCGCGCTGCTGGAGGCGCAGGCCGCCATCGGCGGCTTCCGGCAGGGCCGCCAGCCCGACGGAAAGGAGAAGGCGCTCAAGGCCGTCCTCGAGCTCCCCTCCACCGGCCTGGCCACCCCTCGCATCCGTTCCGCGGCGTCCGTGCTGCTCGACCTCTTGGAGGAGCGGCGCATCGCCGGCTCGATGCCGCTCCCCCAGCGGCCGTTCGCCTCGCAGGCTTGGTCCCGGGACTTCGTGAAGCGCTACAACGTACGGGAGGTGCGCGATCCGTCCCCGATCGCCGATCCGTATTTCCTGGAGGTCCTCTGCGCGCCGGCCAGCGCGGCCCCCGCGCCGGCCCACCTCGCCGCCGAGGAGAAGAACCGCTACGGCAACGACATCGCCGACCTCGTCGCGCGCGACACCAAGTCCGGACAGCTCTCCGACGACCTGAGAGGCTGGGTGATGAAGTACCTAGACGACAACCGCCACGCCCTCCGGCTCGCCGAACTGCCCGCGGACTTCGCGACCTTGTTCCAGTCCAACCAGCTCCAGCGCGAGCTCGCCGACCTGCGCGCCGCTTCCGACGCGCTGTCGAAGGACCCGGCGTTCCTCGACGTCCTGCGGAGCGCTCTCGCGCCCGGCCGCGAGCCGGCCGACACCGTGAAGGTCACCTTCGGCGCGCTGCACGTGCACGCACCCACCCACGGCGACGCGTACGATCCCGGAGACAAGGCCGAGATCAGCGGCGCCTACTGGCTCGACGGCCTGACGAAGGGCGAGTCGACGCAGGTGGAGGAGCTCGTGTTCGTCGACCGCGGAGCGGAGGGCGTCGAGATCCTCTCCGACCATCGCCGCTCGCTCGGCGCGGGCGGCCCGTACACCTTCTCCGTGAACCCTGCGGTCCAGGACGGCCGGCCCTTCGTCGTGCGGGTCGTGCTCCACGCCGCCGGCGCCGCGCCGGCGCACCGCGACGAGAACGTGGCGCCTTCCTCCGACATGGACAAGACGCTGGTCTCTCTCGGACGGGCGGACCGGCAATTAACGGCGTGCAAGCTCAAGGACGCCGCCGCCGCGTACGACTCCCTCTCGAAGGACGTCGCGGGAAAGAAGGGCCGCGCGCCCTTCGAACGTCTGGCGGCCGATCTTCGGCCGCGCGTAAAGCGCACGCAGCTCGCGCTCGAGGACTTCGAGGAGCTGCAGGGCCTGCTCGAACCGCTGCGCCGCGACGCGTCGACCCGGGAATGCGCTTTCGCCACCGACCGGGGTGAGCGCGCCCGCGGCCTGCTGCGCCGGCTTCCGGCCGGCTGCAGCCGGGACCTCGCTCCCGAGGTGAACCAGCTGCTCGCGGCCGCGGCCCAGCGCCAGCGCGATCAGGAAACGTTTTGGGAGGCCGTCCGCCGCGCCCGCAAGCTCGAGCAGAACTGCAAGCATCAGCTCGCGGCCGAGCGGTACGCCGCGGGCCTCGCGGTCCTCGACGCGGACTCCGCCGCCAAGTGCGGCGCGGCCGAAGCCGAGTACAAGCTCGTGCAGACCCGCGAGCTCCCGGCCGCGTTGGCGGCCGAAGCCATCCAGGCGGACTTCGACCGGCAGATTCAGGAAGCCTCCGGCGCGCTCGAAAAAAGCGAGCACGCGAAGGCGCTCGGAACGCTCAACCCGCTGCTCGCGCGCATCGGCGCGTCTCCGGCGGCCTCGTGCTACGAGATCCAGCGAAAGCGCGCCGAGGAGCTCGCCGACCGCGGGGGCGCCGAACTCAAGGCCGGACCGATGGCGCTCGCGCGGGTGCCCGATTCCACCGACGGGCCCATCGCTGCGGTGACCAAGGAACGCGACCGCATGCGCGCCGAAGAGGAGGCCAAGCGGAAGCGCGAGCTCGCCCAGCAGGCGCCCGCGGCGCTCGAGGAGCTGCCCGGCGTGCCCGCCTCGGCGCCGGAAGTCGAGAGCGGCGAAGCTCCGAAGCAGGCGCAATCCAAGCCGGCAACGAAGGCTCCGGCGCCGAAGGCCCAGGCCGCCCGCGAGGAAGCGCTGCGCGCTTCCCGAAAGGCCGCGGAAGAGGCCGAAGCCGCGGTCGAGGAAGACGAGGACGCCGCGGCGGAAGCGCTGCTCGCCTCCGAGAAGACCGAGGTCCGGGCCAAGCCCGCGACCAAGGCAAAGCCCGAAAAACGATCCACGAGCAAGAAGCGGAGGAACCGATGAACCTCTTCAGCCTCGCGGCCGCGGCCGCGCTGTACGCGCAGGCGGCGTCGCCGTCTCGTCCGGCCCCCGTCCGCGCCCTAAAGGGCTCTCCGGAGTCTTCGACTCCGGGTGCCGAGACGGAGCCGGCGCTCCGCCTTTCCGCCGAGCCCAAGGCGCCTCCCGCGGCGGGCGAGCGGCTGACCGCGTTCGGCGTCGAACTGAGCGCGACGTCCGACGGGCTGCGCGTCGATCACGTGCTCGCGACCTCCGACGCCTCGACGCTCGGACTCAAGGGCGGCGACCTCCTGCTCGAC
>JACRDR010000145.1 GCA_016212845.1 Elusimicrobiota bacterium | reverse complement strand
ACCGAGCCGACCTCGAGCCCCGAGGCCCGCACCATCCCCTTGAGCCGTCGCACCTGCGCGACGTACGGAGAAATGATCGCGATCTGGCGCGCGCGGAGACCCGCGGACAAGAGGGCTTCGGCGAGCGTGACCGCGAGCTCCGCCTCCTTGGCGTTCTCGCGGCTCTCGAGCAGCTCGTTCCAGGTCTCGTCGAAGCCCGCGCCGGCGGTGTCGATGTAGGTGAGCGGCGCGTCGGTCAGGTCCATCGTCTTCACTTCGGGCAGCTCGCAGGCGAGATGTCCCTTCACCGAGTCGTGGGCGATGAGCTTGCCGTCGTAGAAGCGCTCGGAGGAAAAGCCCATCAGCGTTTCATGCATGCGGTACTGCACGCGCAGGAGCGTCTGAACGTCGTCCGGCATGCGCTTCTGCAGCTCCTCGAATAGGGTAACCGACAGCCCGTCTTTGGCCGCCTCGGTCGAGTACAAGGTCGGCGGCAGCTGCATCGGGTCGCCGGCGAACACCGCCTTGTCGGCCACCGTCAGCGGCACCCAGGACAGCGGCTCGGTCGCCTGAGACGCCTCGTCGAGCATCGCGACGTCGAAGCGCCCCCGCAGGCTCTTCGGCAGGCCCGCGTGCGTCGCGAGCACGACCTGCGCGCCCGAGAGGATGCGCCGCTCGAGGTCCTTCTCGAAGTCCTTCGTCTGCTTCCAGAGCCGCCGGATCTCGCGCTCGCGCGCGTAGTGCTCGTCGCGCGTGCCCCGCCCCCGCTGCTGCTGGCGCACGAGGCTCTCGCGCTCCGCCTTCATCTCCGAGATCTCCTTCTGCTCCTCGTGGTCGGCGACTTGCGCCGAGAGCGTGGCGTGCCGGAGGCTCTCGAGCGTACGCGCCGGATGCCCGAGCCGCACGACGCGCAGGCCGGTCGCGACGAGCTTCTCCAGGATGTTGTCGACCGCGACGTTGGAGGGCGCGGTGGCGAGCACGCGCCGGCCGCGCAGGACCTCCTGGCGGATGATCTCGGCGAGCACGGTCGTCTTGCCCGTGCCCGGCGGCCCGTGCACGATGGCGAACTTCGGCGCGGCGAGCGCCCGCCGGACCGCCTGGACCTGGAACTCGTTGAGGCCCGTATCGAAAAGGCGAAGCTCCTCGAGCTTTCCGGCGCCCGGCGCCGGCTCGAGGCCGAGCCGGATGTCGCGCAGCTCGGCGAGCATGCCGGTCTTGGCGTCGCGCACCAGCGCGAGCGCGCGCTTCATCTTTTGGAACGTGGCGTCCGAGCCGAGGAGGTCGAGGCGGCATTTCCCCGCCGGCAGCGGCTGGGGCGGCGGCTTGCTCAACGCGACGGTGACGCGGAACTCCTCGACCTCATAAAGCACGCCGTCGATCGACTCCGACTCGGAAAGGCCGGGGAAGTGGACCAATACGAGGTCGCCGCGGTCCATCGCGTGAAACGGCGTCAGTTCCTCGTCGCCCGGCGTTCGCGACAGGATGAGGAGGGGGTGCCCCCCCACCCCGACGTCCTCGCGCTCGATGACGAGCCGGGTGACGGACTTGCCGAGCTGCTCGCGCATCGCGGGCGGCAGGCGCTGGAGGTTCTTGCGGTTTTCCTCCTTCTCGGCCTCCCGCTCGACCTCGAGGAGACTCTCCAGACGATTAAAGTGCTCGCGCACCTCGGTGACCATGCGTTTCTATAAAGTGCGTGCCAGGCCTCATCGTCACGCCGATTGAGAGAGGCCTGGCATGCTACCGCTCGTATAGTATACTTCGCGCCATGGCCTCTTGGCGCGCGCTGTTTCGGCGCAAGCCCGCCCCGCATCAGGAGAGCTATTGCGACGCGCCCGACGAGTACACGCCCGGCAACAAGTGCGAGCTGCTCGTCGACGGCCGCCAGGCCTACCCGGCGATGCTCGAGGCGGTCTCCAAGGCGAAGTTCACGATCCACCTGGAGAGCTACATACTCCGCTCCGACAAGACCGGCTGGAAGTTCGCCAAGCTCATGGCCGAGCGCGCCAAGACCTCGGTGCAGGTGCGGGTCATCTTCGACGCCGTGGGCTCGCTCGACCTCTCGGCCGACTACGTCCAGTACTTGCGCAACGCCGGGGTCCAGTTCCTCGAGTATCACCCCGTCGCCCCGTGGCGCCCCCGGTGGGCGTGGGGCCGCCGCGACCACCGCAAGATCCTCGTCGTCGACGGGAAGGTCGGCTTCACCGGCGGGCTCAACATCGCCGACGACTACGCCGACCCGAAAGACGGCGGCGGCGGCTGGCGCGACACCGCCGTGCGCATCGAAGGCCCGGCCGCCTACGAGCTCGACCATCTTTTCCGCGCGACGTGGTACCGGGAGACGGGCCGCTGGTTCGGCCTGCCCGGCCACCCCGAGCACGGCGCGGGGCAGAGCTTGGTCCGCGTCTCCGCGAACCAGGAGTTCCTGCACCGCCACCGCATCCGGCGGGCGTACCTGCACGCGCTGCGGCGGGCCCGAGACCGCGTCTGCATCGCGAACGCGTACTACGTGCCGGACCGCATGACGCGCCGCGCGCTGTACTCGGCCGCGCGCCGCGGCGTGAACGTCCGCATCCTCGTGCAGGGCGAGACCGACGTCCCGGCGGTCGCGTGGGCCGGGCGGCGGCTTTTCGAGGAGCATCTGCGCCACGGCGTGAAGGTCTACATCTGGCCCGGCCCAGTGCTGCACGCCAAAACCGTGGCGATCGACGGCGTCTGGTCCTCGGTCGGCTCCTACAACATGGACCACCTCTCGTGGCTGCGCAACCTCGAGGTCAACATCCACGCGCTCGACGAGAAGTTCGCGCGAGAGATGGAGGACCAGTTCGAGCGCGACATCGCGCACTGCCAGCCCATCGAGCTCGCCGCCTGGCGCCAGCGCCCGCTGCAGGAAAAGCTTCTCGAGCGCGCGTTCTACATGCTCCGCTACTGGCTTTAATTGTTCTAGAATCCCGCCGATGCGTTTCTTCGTCCTGAGGCACGGCAACAGCCCCTCCGCCGCCGAGGCGGGCGTGCGGCACGACGCCGAGCGCCCGCTCTCCGAGCAAGGCCGCTCCGACGTCCGGGCCGCCGCGAAAGAGATCTCGGCCAAGGGCGGCGCGCCGGCCGTCATCTATCACAGCCCGCTCCGCCGCGCCGCGCAGACCGCCGCCGAGGCCGCCGGGATACTTAAGCCCGCCGAGGGCGCGCGCGCCTTCGAGCCGCTCGCCAACCAGATGACCGGCGAGGCGCTGTTCGACCATCTCCTGCGAGAATGCAAGGACCAGGAGTTCCTCGCGGTCGGCCACCAGCCGCAGCTGGGGGAAATGGTCGCCTACCTCACGGGACAGGTCGTCGAACTCCGGCCCGGGGGCCTCGTCGCGCTCGAGACCGACGACAAGGGCAAGGCGTCGCTCTTGTGGTCCAAAAACCCCGCTTAGCCGCCCTTCTTCTCCTCGTCCTCGCGGCCGTCCCGGCCCACGCCGTCTTCACGCGCTCCGAGATGGACGTGATCGAGGCGGAGCCCCTCTTCGACTCCGAATACTTCCTCGACCTCCTGGCGTTCTCCCCCCCGCTCGAATGGGAGTGGGAGTGGGACGCCGCGCTCAGCACGCGGCCCGCGGCGGCCTACCGGATCAACGGCGCGAGCCTCGACTGCTGCAGCCTCCTGCTCCAGCAAGACGCGTCGCTTCGGCGCAAGTTGAGCGACAAGCTCGACTTCCGCTACGACCTGCGGCAGGAATCCGACAAGGACGTCAACGGCTTCCACCAGTGGGTGGCGCTCGAAGCGGGGCCGTGGAAGACGCTGTCGGCGGGCGTCTTCGGCGAGCCGACGTTCGCCAAGCAGGACGCCGACATCGGCGGCCTGGTGCGCTGGCGTCCGCATGACGTCGTCATGCTCTACGGCGCGGCGGACTCGGTCGACTGGAACTTCAACCATCGCAACAGCGGCCGCGAGCGCTACGAGAAGCTGCCCTACGCCTACGAGGCGGGCGCCGAACTGTGGTCTCCGTGGGGCCTGCTGCGCCCCCGCCTCGACGTGGACGCGCCGCTGCGCCGCGCCGACCCCGTCGCGGGCTCCGTCTACCACTTCCGCCGGACCGCGGCGCAGCTCCGCTGGGACCTCCCCTCGGGAGAACGCCGGCGCGGATTTTCCCTGCGCTTGGGCAACTATATGTGTGCTAAACTTATGGAGTTTCTGTTTGTAACTAAGACTCTGACTGATGTGGGGTGCACAATGAGACTACTTTCAAGAGAAGCTTATGAGAAGATTGCCCATAAGTTT
>JACRDR010000148.1 GCA_016212845.1 Elusimicrobiota bacterium | reverse complement strand
TCTCGCACGCACGCCGCCCCGCGGTCCTGCTGGCCGCCGCCTATTGCCTGCTCCTGGCGCTGTTCGAAGCCCGGGCCCGGCGGAGACCGGCTTCGGCGCGAGCAAGCCGCGCGTCTCGAAGACGCTCGCTCTCGAAACCGAGGTCGTGTCGCCATGCGTCGAAACGCATCAAGGCGACCGGCTCACCGCGCTCGCGCCGGACGGCCGGCGCGTCGAGGTCTATCTCGCGGCGGGGTCCTGCGACGGAACGCTCGCTCTTCCCGGCGCGATCGTGCGCTTCGAGGGCAAGGAGCGCCCGCCGCGGCCCGCGGCGCTGCCCGGCGACTTCGACGAGGCGGCGCTGCTCGAGTCGCGCGGGGCGTCGTCGATCGTCTACGCGCGGAGGGCGACCGAGTCGTCTTCGTCGCCGCGCTGGACGCGCCTCGCCGCGAACTGGGCCGAGCGCGCGCGCCGCTCCGCGCACCGCGCGTTCCGGCGGCGGCTCGCTCCCGACGACGCGCGGCTGTTGGAAGGACTGCTCTTCGGCTACAAGGGAAAGCTTTCGCCCAAGCTGAGGCAGGAGGCGCAGGACGCCGGGGTGATCCACTTGCTCGTGCCCTCCGGCGCGAAAGTAGGCTTCGTCGTCTGGAGCCTGTCCGCGCTCGTATTCGCGCTAGGAGCGTCTAAACGGGCCTCTATAGGGGCCGCCGTACTGGTCGGCGCGTTTTACTGCCTCGCGGTCGGAGCCGAGTCGCCGTACCTTCGGGCGTACGCCGCCGCGCTCGCGGGACTCGCCGCGTGCTTTTGGCCCGGGCGCGAGTCGGGCGGCCTGCAGGCGATCGCGCTTTCGGCTTTGGTCCTGCTCGCGTTCTGGCCGCACGCGCTCTTTTCGGCGGGATTCCAGATGACCTACGCCGCCGCGATCGCGCTGTGGCTGTCCGTCCCGAGGTGGCGGCTGCGGACGGGTCCGGCCTGGCTGCGGAGCGCGGCCCAGGTGCTCGGCGTGTCGCTGGCGGTGCAGCTCGCGCTCTGGCCGATCCTGGCCAACGTCTTCGGGCGCGGCTCGGCGGCGGGCCTGCTCGCCAACGTCTTGCTCGTCCCCGCGGCGGGCTTCTATATGGGAGGGGGCGTCGTGCTGTGGTTCGCGGACTCGTGGAACGCCGCGGGGCACGCGGCGGCCGGCTTGATGACCGCCGCGCTCGGCGCGTTCAAGGGCACGTGCGCGTTCTTCGCGTCGCTGCCCGGGGCGGCGTTCGACCTGCCCCGAATGGATGCGTGGGAGGTCGCGAGCTGGTACGCCGCGAGCGTAGCCGCGTTCCTGCTGCCGGAATGGCGGCGCTCGATCGCGCCGGCCGGCCTCGCGCTCGCGCTGTGGGCCGGCTCGGCCGCCGCGGCGTGGGCCGAGGGGCCGCGGCTCGAGGTCTGCCTCATGGCCGACCGGCGCGGCCACGCCGCGTGGGCGCGCCTGCCCGGCGGCGAAACCGTGCTGGTCGACGCGGGCCTGCCGCCGTCTCGATTGCAATCCGCGCTGCGCGCGCTGGGCGGGAGGCCTCCCAGTACGGTGGGGCTCACGGAAGTCGGTCCGCGCGCGACGCGGGGCCTGAGGGCGCTCGGGGAGGTGCCGGTCCGGGCGCGGGGGCCGGTCGAGCTCGATTTCGGCAGGTTTTTCCTGCGTTTTGGAGAGCAGCCGGGGGTCGCCGTGCTGCGCGGTTCGAAAGGGGGACCGATCGAATTTTGTATACTGCGCCACCCCGCCGCCGTCGCTCCCGCGGAATGTTTCCCCGCCGGAATCCGGGGAGCGGGGTTTGAAGGAGCCGTCTGGATCATAACCGATGGTAAGCGCTACGAAATCGCCGACGCAACGCCAGGCCGTCCGCTCCGTCGTCCTCTTCTATAACGAGCAGAAGCCGGAGGCGGTGAAGACGTTCAAAGCGGTGCAGTCGATCCTCCGCGCCAAGCGGATCAAGGTCTGGCTCGGCCACACGGCCGAGGGCCAGAAAAAACTGGCGGTCGCCGACATCGCGATCGCCCTCGGCGGCGACGGCACGATGCTGCGCGTCGCCCGGCAGTTGGCGCCGCACGCGGTGCCGCTGTTCGGCATCAACTCCGGCGGGCTGGGCTTCTTGAGCGGCACCGACCCAACTTTAATGAAAAGGAACCTTTCGGCCGTGCTCGCCGGCGCCTTCGAAATGGAGGAGCGCTGGATGGTGTCCGTCGAGGTGTACCGCGGCGCGAAGCGGACCTTCGGGCCGCACATCGCGCTCAACGACTGCGTCATCCGCTGCGGCGATACCGCGCGCGCGATCACGCTGCGCGCCTCGTCGGGCGAGCTCTTCTTGGCGAACTATTTCGGAGACGGCTTGATCGTCTCGACGCCCACGGGCTCGACGGCCTACGCTCTGGCGGCGGGGGGGCCCGTCGTGGATCCGCGGCTCGACGCGTTCCTCATCGCGCCGATCTGCCCGCACACGCTCACGCAGCGGCCGCTCATCATTCCCGCCGAGCACCCGCTGGCGGTGCGGCTCGCGCGGCGGCACGCGCACGAGCAGCCGCCGGAAGGGCTCATGTCGCTCGACGGCCAGGTGGGCTGCACGCTGCACCTGGGCGACGAGGTGCGCATCCGCCGGTTCGAGAAGCCTTTCCGGCTCCTCTTGAATCCGAAGCGTTCCTATTTCGAGACGCTGCGCCGCAAGCTGCATTGGGGGGAGCGCTGATGCTCAAGAAGGTCACGGTCAAGAATTTCGCCGTCATCGACGCGCTCACGCTCGAGCCGGGCGCGGGGCTCAACGCGCTGACCGGCGAGACCGGCGCCGGCAAGTCCATCGTCATCGAGGCGCTCGGCTTCGCGCTCGGCGCGCGCGCGAGCGTCGACTGGCTGCGCGCGGGCGCGCCGAAGCTCGAAGTCGAGGCGGTCTTCGGCGGCAAGCGCGACGTCGTCGTGCGCCGCGAGCTCGATTCCGACGGCCGCACGCGCGCGTGGATCGACGGCAAGACCGTCTCGGTCGCCGCGCTCTCGGCGCTCGGCGAGACGCTCGTCGATTTTCACGGCCAGCACGAGCACCAGACGCTGCTCCGCCCCGCGGCCCAGCTCGAGCTGCTCGACGCCTACGGCGCCGATGACGGCGACAAGCGCGCGCGCATCTCCACGCTCCGCCCCGCGGTGCAGGACGCCTACCGCCGCTGGCAGGAGTTGGGACGCCAGCTCGAGGCGCTCGACCTGCCCGAGGAAGAACGCGCGAAGAGGCTCGATCTCTGCAAGTTTCAGGTGGAGGAGATCCTCTCCGCCGGACTCAAGCCCGGCGAAGAGGAATCGCTCGAGGCTCAGCTGCCGAGGCTCAAGAACGCCGAGCGGCTCTCGGGACTCGCCGCCGAAGCCTATGCGCTGCTCTATGAGGCCGAAGGCTCGGCGATCGAGCGCCTGCAGAAAGCCGAAAAGGCGCTGTCCGACATGGCGCGTCTCGATCCCGCCGCGGAGGAGCTCTCGGGCCTGCTCGCGCAGGCGCGGCAGCTCGCCGACGACGCCGCGCGCCGGGTTTCGGAGTACCGCGACCGCTCCGAGGCCGATCCCGCCGAGCTGGACCGCCTGCTCGGCCGCCTCGACAAGATCGCTCGCCTGAAGAAGAAGTACGGGCCGGACACCGCCAAGATTTTGGAGGCGCTCGAGCGCCTCAAGTCCGAGCTCACCTGGCTCGAGGACGCGGGCGGCCGCGCGGCCCAAGTTCAAAAAGAACGCGAGACGATCGAGCGCGAGCTCGACAAGCTCTGCGGAGCGCTGCATAAGGCCCGCATGGCCGCGGGACTGAGGCTCGCCTCCGCCGTCACCGCCGAGCTCAAGGGCCTCGGCATGCCGTCCGCGCGCGTCGCGGTCTCCGTCGAGCTCGAGGACGGCTCGTTCGGCCCTACAGGGGCCGATCGCATCGAGTTCCAGATCGCCGCGAACGCGGGCGAAGGGCTCAAGTCGCTGAAGGCGGTCGCCTCGGGCGGCGAGCTCTCGCGCGTGATGCTCGCGCTCAAAACCGTGCTGGCCCGCGCCGACCGCGTCCCCGTCCTCGTGTTCGACGAGGTGGACGCCGGCGTCGGAGGCTCGGTCGCTCGCGCCGTCGGCGAGCGGCTGGCCGGCCTCGGCCGCGCGCGCCAGGTCCTGTGCGTCACCCATCTTCCGCAGGTCGCCGGCTTCGCCGAAAGGCACTTCCACGTGTCGAAGGCGACCGTCGCCGGCCGCACCAACGCGCGCGTCGAGACGCTCGAGGGCGACAAGCGCTTGAAGGCGCTGGCGGTCATGATGGGCGGCCGCGACGCCTCCGCCGCGAGCCTCAAGCACGCGCGCGAGCTTCTCGAGGAGTGCCAAGCATGAGCGTCCGCACCCGATTCGCCCCGTCGCCGACCGGATTCCTCCACATCGGCGGCGCCCGCACCGCGTTGTTTTGCTGGCTGTTCGCCCGTCACCACAAGGCGGCTTTCATCCTGCGCATCGAGGACACCGACGAAGTGCGCTCCACGCGCGAGTCGGTCGACGCGATCCTGCACAGCATGAACTGGCTCGGCTTGGATTGGGACGAGGGACCGCTCCTCACCAAGCGCGACGAGGGCTGGGACGAGAAGGGCTCGCACGGGCCGTACTTCCAGATGAAGCGGACCGAGCACTACAAGCGCTACGTGAAGCAGCTGATCGACGAGGGCAAGGCGTACCCCTGCTACTGCACGGCCGAGGACATCGACGCCATGCGGAAGCTCGCCGAGTCCGAGAAGCGCAACTACCGCTACGATCGCCGCTGCCGCAACCTCACGGCCGACGAGCGCAAGGCTCGAGAGGCGCAGGGTAAAAAGTTCTCCGTCCGCTTCAAGATGCCCGAGGACGGGGAGACGGTCGTCGACGACGGCATCCGCGGTCAGGTCCATTTCGACAACAAGCTGCGCCAGGACTTGGTCATCCAGAAGACGTCGGGCGTGCCGACTTACAATTTCGCGAACGTCATCGACGATCACATGATGGAAGTGACGCACGTGGTGCGCGGCGACGAGCATCTCAACAACACGCCGGAGCAGCAGCAGATCTATTCGGCGCTCGGCTTCACTCCGCCCAAGTTCGCGCACCTGTCGATGATCCTCGGGCCCGACGGCGCGAAGCTCTCGAAGCGGCACGGCGCGACGTCCGTGCTCGAGTATCGCGACCAGGGCTTCTTGCCCGAGACGATGCGCAACTACCTCGCGCTCCTCGGCTGGTCCACGCCGGAGAGCCAGCAGCTTTTCACGCAAGAAGAACTCGTCGCGAAGTTCGGGCTCGAGGGCTGCCAGAAGAACCCGGCGACCTTCGACAACGCGAAGCTCCTCTGGATGAACGGCGAGTACATCCGCACCTCGACCGTCGACCGCCTCTTGGAGCAGGCGAAGCCGTTCTTGGAGAAGGCGGAGCTCGGTTCCGTCGACCGGAAGGTCCTCTCGACCGCGGTGAAGCTCGAGCAGGAGAAAGCGAAGCTGCTCTCCGATATCCCGGGCTTAGTCGAGTTCTTCTTCCGCGAGCCGAACTACGATCCCAAGGCGGTCGACAAGGTGCTGAAGGCGCCCGGGGCCGACAAGGTCGTCGAAGAGCTCGCCGTGTTTCTCGAGAAGGTCGAGCCCTTCACCGAGAAGTCTCTCGAGGACGCGATCCGGAAGTTCTGCGAAGACACCGGGCGCAAGACCGGCCAGGTTTTCCATCCGATCCGAGTCGCGGTCTCGGGCAAGACGACCGGCCCGACGCTCTTCGGCATGCTCGAACTGCTGGGCAAGGCTACCGTCGTCGCCCGGCTCAAGTCGGCGCAGAAGCTCTGCGTCCAGGCCTGATGCGTCTCGTCTTCCTGAGCGCGCTGCTGCTGTCCGGCTGCGGCTTCTTCATCGCGCCGCCGGCGCCGTCGATCGACAAGCCGGTGCTCACGCCGTCCGACGAGCTCGGCCGCATCCTCTCCAAGATCGACGCGCAGGGCCGCTTCGATTACGAGGTGATGGGCGGGCATCCGAGCAACGTCGACGCGTTCGCGGCCTACCTCGCCACCTTCAGCCCCGCCTCCGACCCGGAGCGCTTCCCGACCGCGGTCTCGAAGCTCGCGTACTGGATCAACGCGTACAACGTGCTCGTGCTCTACGAAGTGCTCGACACCGACGAGCGTCCCGCGGATCAAAAGCGGTTCTACCGCCGCGCCAAGTTCATGGTGGGGGGCAAGCTCATGACCCTTTCCGACGTGGAGGAGAGGGTCGCGGACATGAAGGACGCGCGCGCGTTCTTCGCGCTGTGCGGGGGAGCGAAGGGGCACCCCAAGCTCTCTCCGTCGCCCTACGAGCCGGGCACTCTCGAGGCCCAGCTCGACGCCGCGGCGCGGGAATTTTTGAGCGACCCGAAGAACGTCGTCGTGGACAAGGCGAAGCGGGTCGTCCGTCTCTCCGAGGTCCTCGAGCGGCATAAGGGCGTTTTCGAGGAGCGAGCCGTGAGCCTCCTCGCCTACGTGAACCGGTTCCGGACGGACAAGGTCCCGGAGACGTATAAGGTGGAGTTCCTACCCTTCGACTGGTCGCTGAACTCGCAGAAAGAAGAGCGTCAGGCCGACTCGGGAGCGCCCGCCGGCCGCCGGCTGTAGCGCCGCCACGCCAGCGGGATCAGCTTCCCGAGGATGTCGTCCATCGTGATGACGCCTTGGAGCTTGCGGTCCTTCCCGTTGTCGACGACCGGGATCGCCGGCGTCTTGTACTTCTCCATCTGGAAGGCGACTTCCCGCAGCGTATCCTTCGCGCGCACGTAGCGCGGCTTGGGGTAGGCGTACTGGAACACCGCGTCCGTCGGCGCGGCCAGGAGCAGGCGCTTGAGCAGCACCTGTCCCATCAGCCGGTTGTCCGCGTCGACGAGATAGACGTGATAAAGGCTCTCCGTGTCCGCGAAGCCCTTGAGCTTCTCGAGGACCTCGGCGACGGTCGCCGACGACGGCGCGACGAGCATCTCGGTCGTCATCAAGCCGCCGGCCGAGTCGCTCGTATAGCCGAGCAAGGTCGACAGTCGCCGCGCGGTCGTCGTTTCCATGAGCGCGAGCAGGCTGTTGGCCAGCGACTTCGGCAGCTCCTCGAGCAGGTCGGTGGTCTGGTCGGCGGGGATCTTCGCGAGCAGAGAGGCCGCCTCGCCCAAGTCGAGGTTGTCGAGCATCTCCTTCTGCATCTCGAGGTCGATCTCGGAAAAAATCCGGGGCTTGAGCTCGGCGGGCATCGACTTGAACATCGCGACGCGGCTCGGCTGGTCCATCGTGAGGAAGAGGTCGCGGAAGTCGGCGTGCGGGATCACCGAGAGCTGCTTCTGGTCGATGGTCAGCTTGAGCGTGCCTTTCTGGTCGATGGCCAGCGGCTGAATGAAATTCCACGGGATGACGTGATCGTTGAGGTACTCGGTGCGCGCGAGGAAAACCTCGACGAACGGGTCGACCCACCACTGCCAGCCGAGGCGGCGGACGAGGCCGCGGAAGCCGACGTCGACCTGCTGGAGCCGGAGCTCGTTGCCGAGCTGGAGCAGCCGCACGTCGTTGACCCGGATGACCTTTTGGCCGTTGGTGTCGACCACCTGCTTGTCGAGGATGTCTCGCACCAGCGTGAACTCGTGCGGGGGGCGGACCTCCTCGAAAACCAGGTCGCTCGCGGCGAGGTCGAGGTTGAAGTTGAGCGACAGCTTCTCGATCCGCGCCCACGGGATGGAGGCGAAGCCCCGCTGGAATACGCCGCGGCGGACGACCAGGTGCGTGGCGCGGGGATAATGGTCCTGCAGCGCGAACGCGATGTCGACGAGCTCCCCGACCGGGGTGCCCTCCTTGTCGACGACCTCCCGCTCGAGGAGCTCGGAGAAGAAATGGTGGACCGGAGCTTCCGCCGCCTGCATCAATCCATCTTAACAAGGTTCGCCTTGAATTTGTAACACGCCGGGGCCTACACTCATCGTCAAGGTGCGGTATTTCGTCTATCAGGACGCCCAAATCATGGGCCCGTTCACGCGCGAGGACCTCGGACAGGTCCACGGGCTGCACGGCGATTCGCTCGTCTGCCCCGAAGGCGCGATGGGGAACAAAGACGGCGAGTGGCTGTCGGCGCGCGAGGTGAACGATCTCTCAGGTCTCTTCACCGGCGGCCCCGGCATCAAGGCCTCGCCCGTGCTCGAGATGACCGCGAGCGGCCCGCCCGACTTCTACACGCGGCTCGGCGAGGAGACGCGCTCCATCCTCGACGGCTTCGGCTATTCGGGCGAGTGGACGTCCGGCGCGTTCGAGGATCCCGATTTCTTCCGGCAGTGGGGAGCGCTCGTCGACGGCGCCTCGACCCGCAGCGAAGAGCTCGAGCTGGCCCGCTTGCGGGCGCAGGAACTCGAGGCGAATCTCGACCAGATGGGCGACAAGCTCGCCAAGTACGAGCGCCAGCAGAACGAGATCCTCGAGCGCTTGAACGTGAAGGACCGCGCCCTCGAGGAGAAGCAGAAAGCGCTCGAAAGAATGGAAGACCGGCTGCCGCAGCTCGAGCGGGCGCTCGAGGCCGCGCGCGAGGAGCTCTTCCAGGCGCGCGAGCGCTTGAGCGAACTCCGCGCGGGCGGCGTGCCCGCCGATTGGAAGGAGGCGCCGCCTCCGCCCGCGCGCCGCGCGAGACCCGCGCCGGCCCCGGAGCCGGAGGAAGAAGAGCTCCCGCCGCCGCCCAAGCGCGCGCGGCGTCCTGTCCCCGAGCCGGAACCGGAAGTCGAGCCCGAGCCCGAGTTGCCGGCGCCGCCGCCGGAGCGCGGCCGGCCCGTCCAGGCTTCCGCGCCGATCGTCGTCGACACGCCGAGGCCGACTCCGCCGCTCGAGCCGGTCCGCGAGCCCACGCGTTCCGAACTCCTGCTCGAGCAGCCCGCGGCGCAGGCCGCTCCCGTCGCCGTTCCGGCGCCGGCTCCCGCTCCGGTCCCGGTCCGCCCGAAGTTCGAGCTGCCTCCGGCGATCCGGCTTCAGCACTCCACTCTGCGCGCGACCGCGGTCGGCTTCACGCCGCCCGCGCCGAAAGCCGCGATGCCGCCCGCGATCCGAATCGAGCCGGAGCCCGCGGTCATGCCGCCCGCCGTTCCCGACGAGCCGGCGCCGATCGAGGCGGTCGCGCCGATGCCCGAAGCTTCACCGGCCGCCGTCGTCGAGCCGCCTCTGACCGCGCCCTCCATCGCTCCCGCTCCCGCGATCGAGCCGCTTCCCGACGGCATCCTCGTCACCGGATGGACCGATCTCGCCGCGGCCGCTCCGCCCGCTCCCGCGCCCGCCGCGGGACCGAACCCGTTCGAGTCGCTCATGCCGCCCGGCGCGACCGGGGCCGAGACGCCCGCGGCCGCGCCCGCTCCGTCTCCTTTCGCCGCCGCCGAAGCGCCTTTTCCGGTCTCCGCCGTGCCGGAGCCCGAGCCCGTCGTCTTCTCTCCGGAGCCCGCTCAGCCTCCGGAGACCCTCGTTCAGCGCCGCGCGCCGGGCGAGCTGCCGCCGTCGCCGTGGGGGCTCGGCCCGTCGGAAGCCCCGGCCGCGGGTCTCCCGCCGATCCCGACGCCCGCGCCCGAGCCGGCGCCGGCCGGTCAGGGCCTCGTCGATCTCACGCTGACGCCCGCGGCGGCGGCGCCGTCTATCGGCGAGGACACCGGCACTCCGGCGCCGCGGCTCGAGCCGGTCGGCGCGCTGCAGCGCCCGCACACGATGGTCCGCTCGATCCCCGCGCCGGCCACCGGCCCCGCCGCCGACCCGAGCCCGTTCCCGAACCTCTCGACGCCCGCGCCCGTGGCCGCTCCGGCGTCCCCCAACATCCCGACGCGCCCGCCCGCGCCTGCGATCGAGCCTCCGCCCGCGGGCGCCGAGACGATGCAGCGGCGCCGCCAGTCCAAGAAGTTCCTCATCGGCCTCGGCGTGGCGTTCACGGGCCTCATGGCGACCGGAGTCTTTTTCCTTAGAGATCCCAAGGCGGTCGTGCAGCTCTTCACGATGAGCCCGAACAAGAAGAGGAACGCGGGCGTCGACCCCGACGAGGTCGCGGGCCCGGCGCCGACGTCGCTGGGCCAGGTGAAGCCGGTCGGCGCCGGGACCTCGCCGTTCCCATCGAAGGCTCCGGCTCCGAACCCGGAGCCCGTCGCGCCTCCGCCGCAGGAGCCCGCGCGCGGCCGCGATTACGTGGCCGACAACATGGTGGCCGCGATCGATTTCGCGAAGCAGCAGCCGGCCGCGAAGGGCAAGAAGCTCGGCGCGTGGCTCACGACGACCCTGGTGAAGCCCGGCGACGAAGAGGAATGGTCCGCGGGCGCCGTGGAGTCGAACGTCTATCTCGTCAGCTACCGCTATTTCAAAGGAGGCCGAGCGGCGAAGCAGGAGCCGGTGACCTATCTTTTCGAGGTGGACCTGGACAAGAAGACGATCAAGAGCCGCAACCCGCTCGCCAAGGAACTGCTCGCCGGCGTCGCCAAGGCCCCGATCCCGGGCAAGGCCGCCAAGAAGGTGAAGAAAAGCCGCCCGGCCGCCTCCGAGGCGCCGGCCAAGGCCGCGGCGGAGGAAGAGGGCGCCCCGCCTCCTCTAGACGACTTGATCGGTCCTCCTTCCCAGGAGCCCGCCACCCCCGGAACCGAGCTGTCCGGGGAGTGAAAAGCTCCGTTGGGTCCTACGGAATTCCGCTGACAGCGGCGGCATTGACAAGGCTGGGATTACCCGTTACCTTTCCTTAAGAACAATGGCTGAGACGGCGCAGCATCCCGTATCCGTCGGCTTGTCCAAGCGGCTCGGCGACCTCATGGTCGAGACCGGCGTCATTTCGGTCGAGCAGCTCCACCAAGCGCTGCAGGCCCAGCAGAAAGAGGGCACGAAGCTCGGCGCGATCCTGGTCGAGAAAGGCTTCATCACCGAAGTCCAGCTTCTCCAGTTCCTCAGCCGCCAGTGCGGCATCGACTACGTCCACCTGAGCGAGGTCGAGATTTCCGAGGAAACCGTCCGGAAAGTGCCCGAGGCGCTTTGCCGCCAGCACGTGCTGCTCGCGACGGGCATGAAGAACAAGAAGCTCATCGTCGCGGTGGCCGACCCGCTCAACGTCCTGGTGCTCGACGATCTGAAGCTCATGACGGGCTTCGAGATCGACGCGGTGCTCGCCTCCGAGACCGACATCCTGGCGGCGATCGACAAGCATTTCGGCGCGAAGGGCTCTCAGGAGGCGCTCGAGGAGATCCTGGCCCAGTCCGACCAGGAATCCCAGTCCGCCGCCGCCGGCGTCGAGACGGACATGAAGGTCGAGGAGGAACAGGACGCCGCCGCGGTCATCTCGATGAAGCGCTCCGCCGAGGACGCGCCGATCATTCAGATGGTGAACCTCATCCTCGCCGGCGCGGTGAAGGCGAAGGCGTCCGACATCCACTTCGAGCCGTTCGCGAAGGAAGTGAAGGTCCGCTACCGCATCGACGGCGTGCTGCACGCGCAGCCCGCGCCGCCTAAGCGCTTCTACAACGCCCTCGTCAGCCGCGTGAAGATCATGGCGAACCTCGACATTTCCGAGCGCCGCGTGCCGCAGGACGGCCGCATCAAGCTCAAGGTCGAGGGCAAGGAGCTCGCGATGCGCGTCTCCTGCCTGCCGTGCGCCCCCGGCGAGAAGATCGTCATGCGCATCCTCGACTCGTCGGGACTCAAGGTTCGCTTGTCGGACCTCGGCTTCGAGCCCGAGGCCAAATCCATCTTCGAGAAGTGCATGAAGGCGCCGTACGGCATTAACCTCATCACCGGCCCGACCGGCTCGGGCAAGTCGACCACGCTTTACTCCGCGCTCGCGCAGCTCAACGAGCCCGACGTGAACATCATGACCGTCGAGGACCCGGTCGAGTACCAGCTGCCGGGCATCAACCAGGTGCAGGTCAACGCCGAGGTGGGCCTGACCTTCGCGGCGGGCCTGCGGTCCTTCCTGCGCCAGGACCCCGACGTCATCATGGTCGGCGAGATCCGCGACCTCGAGACGATCTCGATCGCGATCAACGCCGCGCTCACCGGCCACCTCGTGTTCTCCACCCTGCACACCAACGACGCTCCCGGCGCCATCACCCGCATGGGCATGATGGGCATCGAGCCCTTCTTGATGAGCTCGTCGGTGCTCATGGTCGTCGCGCAGCGCCTCGTGCGCGGCATCTGCAAGAACTGCAAGGAGAACTACGACGTCGACGCGGAGTGGCTGCTGAAGCTCGGCGTTCCCAAGACCCACATCAAGATCGAAAACGGGAAGGTCGCGCTCGCGCGCGGCCGCGGCTGCGACCACTGCGCGAAGACGGGCTACCGCGGGCGTGTCGGCCTCTACGAGGTGCTCGAGGTCAACGACGCGATCCGCGAGATGATCCTGGAGAAGGCCGTGGCGACCAAGCTCAAGGAAGTCGCCCGCAAGAACGGGATGATCACGCTTCGCGAGTGCGCGATCCGCAAACTTTTGGCCGGAATGACCACCGTCGAGGAAATGATCCGCGTGACGGCCACGGACGAGGGATAAAGGGACACCATGCCAGTATCGATGAGCGAGCTGTTCATGCTGATGCACGAGAAAGGCGCGTCCGACATTCACATCACGGCGGGCGCTCCGCCGATCCTCCGCATCGACGGGGAGCTCGTGGCCACGCAGTTTCCGAAGCTCATGCCCGACATGACGCAGAGCCTCGTCTACTCGCTCATGAGCGAGCAGCAGCGCCAGCGCTTCGAGGCGACCAACGAGATCGACCTCGCCTTCGGCATCAAGGGCATCGGCCGCCTCCGCATGAACGTGTACCGCCAGCGCGGCGCGATCGGCGCGGCGATCCGCGCGATCCCGATGTCGTTTAAGACCTTCGAGGAGATCGGGCTTCCGCCGGTCATCTACGACGTCATGAAGTACCACAAGGGGCTCGTCCTGCTGACGGGACCGACGGGTTCGGGCAAGTCGACCACGCTCGCCAGCATGATCGACCACCTCAACGAGAACCGCCGCGTGCACATCGTCACGATCGAGGACCCGATCGAGTACGTGCACAGCCACAAGCAGAGCCTCGTCAACCAGCGCGAGGTGGGCGGCGACACCGAGAATTTCACGGCGGCCTTGCGCCACGTCCTGCGCCAGGATCCCAACGTCATCCTCATCGGCGAGATGCGCGACCTCGAGACGATCTCGGCCGCGCTCACCATCGCCGAGACCGGCCACCTGGTGCTCGCGACGCTCCACACCACGGACTGCGCGCAGACGATCAACCGAATCATCGACGTATTTCCGCCGCACCAGCAGGAGCAGATCCGCGTGCAGCTCTCCTTCGTGCTCAACGCGGTGTTCTCGCAGCAGCTGATCCCGGCCGCCAAGGGCACGGGCCGCGCGCTCGCCAGCGAGGTGCTCATCGTCACGTCGGCGATCCGCAACCTCATCCGCGAGCAGAAGATCGAGCAGATCCAGCTGTCGATCCAGACCGGCGGCAAGTTCGGCATGCAGACGATGAACCAGTCTTTGTCCGAGCTTTACCGGGCGCAAAAAATCACGTATCAAGAAGCGGTGCTCAGGTCCACGGACCCGGAAGACCTCAAGAGGCTCATGGCGCGAGTGATGCAGCCGGCGACGTGAGGTAACGAGGAACGATGCCTACATACGCTTACAAAGCCAAGGGAGCCGACGGCGTGGTCGTGACGGGCGAAGTCGACGCGCACGAGCAGCGCCACGCGATCGACCGTCTCCGCGCGCAGAAGATCGTCGTTCTCGAGATGACCGAGAGGCAGGCGAGCCCCCTCGACTTCATCTTCAAGAAGAAGAAGCCGCCGGTAGAGTCGAAGGACCTCGTGCTTTTCTCCCGCCAGCTCTCCACGCTCGTGTCCGCCGGCGTGCCGATCGTGCAGGGCCTCGCGATCCTCGAGGAACAGACCGAGAACCCGAGCTTCCAGGAAGTGCTGGGCGAGGTCCGCGCCGACATCGAAGGCGGCCTCTCGATTTCGGACGCGCTCAAGAAGCACCCGGGCTCGTTTCCCGACATCTACTGCGCCATGATCCGCGCGGGCGAGCTGGGCGGCATCTTGGATACGATCTTGGAGCGTTTGAGCGCCTTCCTCGAAAGTTCCGAGGCCCTCAAGGCGAAGGTGAAGAGCGCCATGATGTACCCCGCGATCGTGCTCTGCATATGCGGCGTCGTCACTCTCTTCCTGCTCATCTTCGTCATCCCGACCTTCAAGACGATCTTCTCGAGCTTCGGCGCCGAGCTCCCGATGCCGACTCAGATGCTCATCGACCTCGCGGACCTTCTCAAGAAGTACTCTCCGATCGTCGTGGCCACTCCGTTCGTGCTGAAGCACGTGTTCGAGAAGTACTACGCCACGCCCGCTGGCAAGAAGGCCATCGACGGCCTGTCGTTGAAGGCGCCGGTCTTCGGCATTCTGCTCAAGAAGGTGGCCGTGGCGAAG
>JACRDR010000147.1 GCA_016212845.1 Elusimicrobiota bacterium | reverse complement strand
CTGCCCGATCGCGAGAGTCTTCAAGCGGCGGTCGCCGCCCGCGCTCAGGGCGCGCGCCGCGAACGCCGCGGCGCCCGCGGCCAAGGCGACCATCGCGGTCGCGGAGGAAGAGGCCCACGCGGCGCCCAGGACGAGGACGCCCGCGAAAAGGGAGAAGCCGCGGCGAACGGGGCCGGCCTCGGGATCGGCCGCGCGCGCCAGCGCGAGAGGCCAGCACGCGGCCGCGAGCGCGCCCAGCGCGGCGGGACCGCCCAAGGTCGAGAACGCCGAGGAACCGAAGCCCCCGCGCCACGGCGCAGGGTCGAAGCCTGCGCGCTGCGCGAGGGCGTAGAGCGACGCGGCGAAGGCGCCGGCGAGCGTCCAGTCGGCGAGCGCCACCGCCCAGCCGGCGGACGCGGGCCCGACGACGACGGCGAGGAAGAGCACGAGGAGCGAGGCCTGGCGGAGCGCGGGCATCAAGGAGACCGCCGGGTACGGGTTCCAGGAAAGCGAGAGGAGCGTCCACGCCAGCAGGGCGAGCGCGAGCGACGCGATCCACTCCCGGCGCGAGGGCAATTCGAAGCGGCCGGCCTCAAGCGCTCGCGACAGCCACAGCGCGGCGGCGAGCGCGGCCGCGGTCTGGAGCGTGACCTCCTTGATCATCGCGGGGTCGTAGCTCTTGAGGTAGAAGCCGAGCGGGAGCGCGACCGCGCAAAACAGCGGCAGCGCCGCCTGCGCGCGGTCCAGGAACTCTACCGCCCGTTCGTTGCCTTTCATGGAGCGGTCCTAAAGGACTCTCCTGGCCCTTCGGGCCAGGGTGCCTCGATGCCCGGCTTTCCCGGAAGCCCGCGGCTGACGTCGCCCGAGGTCGCGCTGCCGCCGGCGAGGACCGCGAGGTACACGAGCGCGGCCGCCTGCGCGGGCGCGAAGCGGAACGCGGGCGCGGCGAGCCTTTCAGGCTCGGCGCCGTCTTCCCACTTTTTGAAGATCGCTTCGGCGAGCCCCGGCGGAACCTCGATGTCGGAGTCCTTCATGGACATCGGCACGGGGCGAAGCGCGTCCGCCTCGGCGCGGCACTCGGCGCAATCGACGAGGTGGCGGGCGACGTTTTCGGTCGCCTTCGCGGTGAGCCGACCGTCGACATGCAGGTCGAGCACGTTACGGCAGCTCCAGCACGCCCAAAAACTCATCGATCCTCCATAAGATGCGCGAGCGCCTGCTTCAGCTTCTTGCGGCCCCGAAAAACGTAGACCCCGAGCGTCGAGGCGGGGATCTCGAGCACCCGCGCCGCCTCCTCGTACGAGTAGCCCTCGAGGTCCACGAGAGCCACCGCCATCCTCCACTCCGCCGGCAGTTCCTTCAAAGCGGCCTGCACGGCTTCCCGATCTCCGTCACGAGCCACGACTTCGTCCGGCCGAGGCTCAGCGTCCACCAAGGTATCGGCGGGACCGAGACGGCCTTCGTCGGGATCCGCCTCCAGAGGTGTCTCTCGACGTCGGGCCTCGACACGAAGTCGATCGATGAAAAGATTTCGAAGGATCTGATGAAGCCACTGCTCAGGCTCGTAAGCGGGATCGTAGCGATCATGGCACTTGAGTACGCGGAGCATCGCGTTTTGCACGAGGTCCCAGGCCTGCGAGCGGTCGCCGGTCAGGCGATACGCCATCACGTAGGCTTGAGGGGTGTACTTCTCGATGAAGCCCCGGACGTCTTCCACGGCTTAGTGCCTCATCTCGCTGGTACCCTCGGACGGTACGCGCTGCCCTTCGTCTCTAGTACGAGCATGGTAGGAGGTTTATTTCAAACCCACCGGATTCTACTCATTTTGCTGTATAATCCGGCACAATTCGGAGGACATCCCATGCCCAAACTGCTCAAGGTTCCCAACGAGATGGACCTCATCACCGCCGTCGTCCGGCGTTCCCGGGCCGACAACGCCCTGCGCGCCGCGCTCGACGCCGGCGCTCCCGGCATCACGTATTTTTGGGCCCGCGGCACCGGCGTGAAAGAGAAGCTCGACATCGTCGGCTCGCTGGTCGAGGCGGAAAAGCAGGTGCTCTGGGTCGTGACCCAGCGCCAGCACACCCAGCACGTCCTGGCGGCTATCGCCAAGGCGGCGAATCTGCATCTGCCCGCCGAGGGCTTCGCCTACGTTCAGCCCGTGTCGCAGGCGGTCGGCTTCGTGCCCGCCGGAACGAAGCTCTCCTGAAACGGCTCGCGCTCCTCGTTCTGATTCTCGGCGGCCCCGTCTCGGCCGCCGAGATCAAGGACGGCACCTGGCTCTTCGGCCTGGGCGGCGGCGGCGCGGCCGTCGCCGGCTCGACCGCGAAAAAGGCCGGCCCCGGCGCGATCCTGTCGGGCTACGCCGCCTTCGCGTCTCGCGAAGAGGGCTCGTGGGGGCTCAACGCCGACCGCTTCCTCTTTCGCGGCAAGAAGGACTTCCATCTCGACGCGACGTCCTTGATGCTCGTGCGGCGGATGTACATCGCCCAGTCCTACGCGGAGTTCCTCCCGTACGCGCTCGTGACCGCGGGCTGGTGCGAAAGCCACGCCGATCATCCCGACGGCACCGAGGACCGCGGCGCGGGCGCGGCGGGCGGCATCGGCGCGGGCTTTCACATGATGAAGGATTCCTCGATCAGCTGGGCCGCCGAATTCCGCATCCTGCGTCTGGGCGCCGGTCTGCGGCGCACGGGCGTGAGCGGCATGACGACGATCGCGCTGACGACGAGCCTATTCTGGCGAAGCGGCCCGAAAGCCGACTGGTTCGGCCGTTAGTCCTTCAGCGCGAACTTGATGAGTTGGTTGGGGTCCGGCGGCAGGCCCGCGATGTGCCGCAGGATCGAGCCGTTGTTGTCGACGACGAAGAAGTGCGGCACGCCGCCCGGCTCGATCGCGTGCGCGGTATCCACGAGAGCGTCGGCGCCGATCTCGCGCGCGTAGGCCTTCACCGCGGGGTCCTGATCCAGCCCGACCACGATCCACGACTCCATGCCTTGCGTTCGCAGGATCGAGCGGAGCTCCTTGATCATCGGCATGCCCGCGCGGCAGTAGCCGCACCACGGCGCGACGTAGGTCAGCAGGCAGCGCTTCGTGGGGCATTTCGCGATGTCGACGGACACGCCGCCGTCGGCGGTCGTCATCTGCATGCCGCGAAAGGAGCCGGCGCCGGCCGGAGGCGCGGCCTTGCGCGCCGCGAAGGCGATGACGACGGCGGCGACCGCCGCCGTGATTCCCGCGACTCTGCTTCGACTCACGCGCCTATGGTAGTATAGTCGCCGGGAGAATGGAACCTACCGCGGGTCTCGTCGGCGAGGTGCGCGATTTTCTTGCGGAACTCCGCCGCGACCTTCCCGATCTCTATCCCCCCGAGCCCGCAGGGCTCGGGGAGTCCTTTAGGGCGCCTCCCGCGGACCGCGAAGCGGCCCGCGCCAAGATAGAGGAGCGCCTCGCGTTTTGGGCTCCGCGCCTCGCCGTGGATTACGGACGCGTCTCCGTCCGCGACCAGAAGACTCGCTGGGCGAGTTGTTCGTCCAAGGGAGACCTCAGCTTCAACTGGCGCCTCGTCTTCGCCCCGCAGGCGGTGATGGACTACGTCGTCATCCACGAACTCGCGCATCGCCGCGAGATGAATCATTCCAGGCGCTTCTGGGCGATCGTAGCCGAGCACTCGCCCGACCATCGCGAGCACCGCCGCTGGCTGCACGAGAACTATCGCGCGCTGCGCCGCCGCCGCGAGGCGGCGGCGTCGTGACGATCCGCGCGCAGGTTACCGCCGCGCTCTGCGGCATGGTCGCCTTCAGCTTCCTGATCGGCTACGGGTTCTCGACGCTGCTGGTCGAGCGCTCGCTGGCGAAGGCCTCGGACCGCCGGTACCTGAGCGAGACGCGGCTGCTCGCCTCGCTCGCGCTCGTGAAGGCACCCGCGAAAGAACTCGAGCCGTTCATGAACGCGCTGACCTTCGGCGCCCCGGTGCGCTGGGCGTATCTCGCCGACGACGAGAACCGCATCAAGCTGCACACGATCCCGGAGCTCGCCGGCCGCCTCGTTTCCGAGGCGACGACGCCGCTGACCGCCGGCACCACGCCGGTCTCGGTGAAGGCGGAATCCGGCGGCCGGAAGTACGAGGCGGTCGTCGGCCGCTGGCTCGAGGCGGAACGGCAGGAGAGAGCCGAGTTCACGAAGGGTTCGCTCGCCGCGTATCTGCAGCTCAGCGGGCTCGGGGTCCTGGCGGGCTTTTTGATCGCGTGGGGCCTCGGCGCGCATCTCACGCGGCCGATCGAAGCCTTGGCCGACGCGTCGCGCCGCGTCGCCGCCGGCGAGGAAGCGTACGTCGACGACGCTTCCGCGAACGAGTTGGGAGAGCTCTCCAAGCAGTTCAACGCGATGACGGGCACGCTTCGCGCGCTCGAGACGCTGCGGGAAGACCGCATGTCGCACGTCTCGCACGATTTCCGCAGCCCGCTGGCCGCCGTCGAGATGCTGTCCGACTTCATGCTTAACCAGGACTCCGACCGCGAGCGCCTATCTCCCGCCCAGCGCGAGAAGCTCGCGACGATCCACGACGGCGCGCGCCGCCTGCGCGTCTTCGCCGCCAACGTGCTCGACGCCGCGAAGCTGCGGGCCGGGAAGATGGAGTATAAGCGCGAGACGGTGGACGTCTCGGCCGCCGCCGCGCGCGCGGTTTCCCTCTTCGGTCTCCTGGCGAAGCAGAGGGGGGTGGCTCTAACCTCGGACGTCGCCGCGGGGTTGTCCGCCTCCGCCGACCCCGAGCGCTTCGAGCAGGTGCTCGCCAATCTCCTCTCGAATGCGCTCAAATACACCCCGGAAGGGGGAAAGATCGCGGTTTCCGGAGAGAGAATCGGCGGCAAGGTCCGCATCTCGGTGAAGGACACCGGCAGCGGCATCGACCCGGAGCGAAAGGCCAAGCTCTTCACCGCCTTCGGCGTCTCCGTCGCCGCGCCCGGAGCGATCCCGTCCGCCGGCCTCGGTCTTTTCGTCGTGAAGAAGACCGTCGAGGGCATGGGCGGCGCCGTGTCGGTCGACTCCGAACCCGGGAAGGGTTCGACGTTCACCGTGGAGCTCGAGGCGTGAGCGCCAAGATCTTGCTCGTCGACGATTCGGCCGCCATCGCGCAAGTCGTCATCCCGTCGCTCAAGCAGGAAGGCTACCAGGCCTTCCACGCGGCCGACGCGAACAAGGGCTTCGCGCTGCTCAAGCGCGAGAAGATCGATCTCCTGCTGCTCGACATCGACATGCCCGGCATCTCCGGCCTGCAGATGCTCCAGCTGCTGAAGCAGGACGAGGCGACGGCGAGACTCCCCGTGATCCTCTTCACCGTCCACGCCGAGGACAAGCTGAAGGTGCAGGGCCTCAAGGGCGGCGCCGACGACTACATCACCAAGCCGTTCTCCGGGCCGGAGCTGCTCGCCCGCGTGCACGCGCTCTTGCGCCGCAGCCGGGATCAGGGCGACGTGCAGCGGCGCCTCGAGGGGGCGAGCCTCTCCGTCGATCTCGACCGCCGCGAGGTGACCGCGAAGGGCAAGCGCGTGACGCTGACCGCCGCCGAGTTCGAGCTCCTGACGATCCTCATGCGCCGCAAAGGCCACGTCCTCACCTACCGCGCGCTGTCCGACGCGATGTCGGAGGGCGGGCGCGAGGTGACGTCCGAGACGCTCTACGCGCACGTGAAGAATCTCCGCGCCAAGCTGGGCGGAGCCGCCGGCGCCATCGAGACGGTTTACGGCACCGGCTACCGTTTCCTCGACGAGTAGCGGTGGTATAATAGGAGTGCGGAGAGGCCAGGGGGCCGCCTTACCCGGTTCGCCGGGTGGGGAGGAACCTCCGGACTCCACAGAGCACGGTGCCCGTCGCAAGACGGGGGACGTCGCCGCGAGAGCGGCACGCCACGGAAAGTACCACAGAGAACATACCGCCGGCGGCCCGCAAGGGTTTCCGGTAAGGGTGAAAAGGCGAGGTAAGAGCTCACCGCTCGCGTCGAGAGGCGCGAGGCACGGTAAACCCCACCGGGAGCAAGGCAGCGCGGCGACTCGCATGGCTCGTGCTGAGACCCCAAGCACGTGATGGGGACTCGGTCGCCCGGTAGCCGCACTAGAGAAATGGTCCCCCACCCGGGGCAACCCGGGGGACAGAATCCGGGGTATCGGCTTCTCCGTCTTAAGCCCGGCGCGCGAGCGCCGGGCTTCTGATTAGGCGGGGGGCTCGAACGCCGATAGAAGCCGGAACAGCGAGAGAGCGCTCGCGAACAGCACCGCCGGCACCCAGCCGCGCAGCGGCAGAGACGGCGACAACGACACCAGCACCGCGAAAAACGCCAGCAGCGCGTTGAGCAGGCACGCCGCGCGCAGCGGCCGGCCCGGCACCCGCCCTTCCGCCAGCGCGCCCGCGGCGCTCGAGAGCACCACCGCGAGCAGGAGCCAGATCAGTTCGCCTCGGGGCCCGCGCCGTCCCGCCGCGGCGGTCCACCGCTTGGCGTCGACCTCGGCGGCGGGCACCGCGTCGACGCGCGTCAGCTCTGTCCAATGCAGCGGCTCGTCGCTTTTGGTCGTCGGCAGCGCGCTCAAGGCGTCGAGCGCCTCCCAGCCGCTCTCGACCTGGCCGAAGGCGGTGTAGCGGCCGTCGAGATGCGGCGCGTCCTTGAGCAGGATCGAAAACGAGCTCTCCGCGCTGTCCTCGTCGTCCTGCTTGCGGCTCATCGACAGCGTGCCGCGCCGGTGCGGCATCCCGTTCGCCTCGAGGGGCAGCCGCCGCAGCCCCGCTTCCTGCGCCGCCGACAGGCGCCTTCGCCGGTTGCGCACGCCCGCGAACTGAATGAGGTAGCCTCTGAGCACGTGCGCGACCGGCGTCGCGTCGTAGGCGCCGAGCCTCGCCAGTCTCAGCATCTGCGCGACGTGCCGGGGCGCCGCCGCGGGGTAGAGCGCCGCGACGATGTCGCCGTGCGGCGTGTGGAACACGACGCGCTCGTCGGCGGGAACGCCTTGGGCGAAGACCAGCCCGGCGAGCAGGAGCGGGACGATCATGCGGCCGCCGGCAGCCCCGCCGTGAGGCGCGCGCCTACTTTCGCGTCGCGCAGCTTCCAGATCACGCCGTCGACGAAGAAGTGATGGATCTGCACGGCGGAGATCACCACCGGCATCGAGAACTGCAGGCCTCCCTCCGGGAGTCCAGACAGCAGGTGCGGGATGCCCCAAAACAGCAGCGCGCCGACGATGAAATTGCCGGCCGCCCATTCGGCCGAAAGCTTCAACGGCGCCGCCTCGATGCCGAGCTCGGAGCTTTCGCGCAGGTGCATCGTCCAGGCGACCAGCAGGTACTGAAGGCCGTGGAAGGCGGGCACGAACTCGTAGAACGCCGGCGCGCGGTAGCCGAAGACGAACCAGACGACCTGCGCGGCCGCGGGCACGAGCACGATCGGCGGCAGCGCGCGCTTGCGGTCGAGGCACCAGCGGAGCGCGAGGAGGAGGAAGACCGCGCCGCACGCCCACATGCCCCAGCCCGCGGCGTGACCGATCCACTCGGGAAGGCCGAACGTCGGAACCTTGATCCCGTAATAGGGGATCGGTCCCGGGCCGGCCTCGGCGCGCGCGGTCGAGCTGACGTACGTCCCGAACACGAGCCCCGACAGGGCGAGCCGCTCGAGCTTTCCGATCTCGAAGCCCGCGCGCTTGGCGTAGACCATCGTCACGCCGACGGTCTGTCCGCTGAAGTGATACGGCGACCAGAGCAGGAAAAGCTTCACCCACGCGGGCGCGATCGTCTCGGGATACGCGAAGCTGCCGATGACCCCCGCGACGATAAATAGCGGCACGACGAAGGCGGTGAGGGGAAAGCGCTGCGTGTTCTCCGGGCTGTGGTACAGCCGCCAGAGAGTGGCCGCGAAGTGCGGCCAGTTGCAGGCCCACGAGAACGCGCCCGCCGCCGCGATCAGGGCGGCGGTGCGCGTCGGCGGGCCGAAGGCCCACAGGACGGCGAACGCCGCGATCGAGCCGCCGCCGGCCAAGAGCCAGTCGGCGGCGCCGTTGACGAAGTAGAGACGCGGCGCTCGCACGCCGCAAGGATAGTCGTAGGTCCCCGCCCGCGCAATGGGCCGTCCATTGCGCCGACGGCGGGGGCCGCTTATACTCGGGGAGGGACGCGGCCTTGGATATCGATCTCTCCGACTCGAAGACGCGCATCGCGCTCGTCGCCGCCGTGCTCCTCGGCGGCTCGGCGATCGGCGTCGAGATGGCGCGCTGGCTCTCCCATAAGAAGGCCCCCACGGAGCGCACGCGCCGCGCCCGGCTCTTTCAGCGCGATCTCCGGGTCGTCTCGCTCACGGGGATGTCGTTCGGCGAGCTCGTCGGTCTCCTCCAGCCGCCGCGAGGCAATGCGCTCGCTTCGCGCCTGACGGAAGAGATCATGAAGGACCCGAAGCTTCGCGCCCGGTGGGAGCAGCTCGTCCGCGAGGGCCAGGGGCGGAGCAAGGCGCAGCTGCTGGCCTCGATGAAGGGCGACGAGGGCTTCGACGCGCTGCTCGCCAGACTGCAGAAGGAGCCCGAGGTCCAGCAGGAGATCGCGAAGGCGCAGGCCCGGCGCCGCTCGACGGGATCGGGCATCGACTACGGCGATAACCGCATGCTGGTCTCCGCCAACGCCAAGGCCGCCGATCCCCGGCCCGAGGAGCCCCAGGCCGCCGCGGCCGAGGCCGAGGACGTCGAGCTCGTCTACGCGGGAGACGCGGACGGCGGCGCGGCGTCGCTGTTGGGCAGCTATCTCCCGAAGCCGATCGAGCGCATGCCGGTCGAGCAGCGGAAGTCGATCATCACCGAGATGGCGACGGGAAAGAATCTCGACGACGCGTGCGATTCCGCCGGGCTCAAGGCGCAGTGCGTGACAGTCAAGACCGACTGCGGCCAAGACGGCGAGTGCGTCGCGTGGATGCAGCGGCACTTCGGCCACGGCCCCGACGACGAACTCGGCCCGAACGAAATGCGCAAGCGCCAGAGCTGGGCGCCCGCGCCGGCCACGGCGAAGAACGATCGCAAGAAGCGCCAAGACGGGGACGCGGGCGGTCCGCTCGGCTCCGAAGGCCCCGGCGAAGGCGGGTCGGGCGAGCCTCCGTCGGCGCCTCCGCCGGGTCCGGGCGGTTCGCCCGAGCCTCCGCCCGATCCGGGCTCGCCGCCGGCGCCCCCGCCGGACCCCGGCGAGCCTCCTCCGCCTCCGCAACCGCAACCGCAGCCCCAGCCCCAGTCACAGCCCCAGCCTCAGCCGCAGCCTCAACCGCAGCCCCAGCCGCAGCCGGCGCCGGAGCCCGAACCCGCTCCGCAGCCGGAGCCCGAGCCGGAGCCGCCGCCCGCGCCGAATCCTCCTCCTCCACCGCGTCTGCCCGACTGCGACGAGGATCCGGACCAGGCGCGTTGCCGCTGCCTTGCTTCCGGCACGCTGGTGCAGACGCCTCAGGGTGAGCGTCGCATCGAGGACCTGCGCGTGGGCGACTCCGTGTACTCGGTCGACGAGGCGACGGGGCGCCAGGTGGAAGCCAAGATCTCGAAAACGATGGACAAAGGCGAGTCCGCGACGCTCCTCTTCCGGCTGGAGGACGGCCGGACGCTGACCGCTACGGGAGCGCACCCGCTCTACGACCAGGCGACGAAACGCTACCGGATCGCCAAGGAGTGGAAGGCGGGGGAGAAGCTCGCGGTGCTCGACGGCGGACTCAAGCCGGTTTCGATCCGTTCGATCGAGCCCGGCCCGCGCGCGCGCGTCTACGACATCTCTGTCGATTCACCCTACCGGAACTTCACGGCGGGCGGCGTCGTGGTGCACAACAAAAGGCCGGATTATTCTCTCTAGCGCAGCGGGCCGCTCGCGGCGTTGAGCGCGTCGCGCAGGGGCTCGGGCCGCGGCGATCCGCCGCGATGCAGGCCGAGCGTCGCCGCGATCAAGGACACCGCGAGCGCCAGCGGGAGCCAAAGGCCGCGGACGGCGGCCGGCATCCGCTCGGCGACCGCGATCCGGCGGGGCGGCGGAGTGGCCGAGCGGCGCAGCTGCTTGTACTTCTCGAAGGCGAGTTCGGGCTGGAACTTCGGAACGCTGAAGAAGAAGGACGCGCCCTTGCCCTTGCCGTCGGACTTCACCCACAGCTTGCCGCCGTGGCGCTCGACGATCTGGGTGGCGATGAAGAGACCGAGTCCGAGGCTGCCGCGGCCGCGATCGGTATCCGCGCTGTAGAACTTCTGGAAGATCTTCTCGACGTGCTCGGGGGCGATGCCCTCGCCGTTGTCGGAGACCTCGACGATGAGCTCGTCGCCGGAATCGTGGAGCTTCACGTCGACCCGGCCGGTCCCGACCGAGACGTGCTTGATCGCGTTGCCGACGAGGTTCTGGACGACCTGCTGCAGCCGGGCGGCGTCTCCTTCGACCGTATGGGTGGCCGAACCGGTCAGTGAGAGGATCACTTTCCGGCTCTCGGCCGTGTGCGCCATCGTGTCGAGGGCGTTCTGGAGCAGCTCGGGAAGCATGAGCTGGCTTTTCTTCACCGTGAACTCGCCGCGCTCGACCGCCGCGGTGTCGAGCAGATCCTCGATGATCTGCTCCATGAAGCGGCTGCACGAGAGGATTCGTGACAGCAGCTTCGCGCGTTCGGCCTGCGGCATGTCCCGAGCCATCAAGAGCCCCGTATAGCCCTCGATGCAGGCGATCGGATTGCGAAGGTCGTGGGCGACCATCGACACCAGCTCTTCCTGAACCCGCTCGCTCTGTTCCATGCTCTAGTTGTAGCCGGATTCCGAACCCGGGCCCAACCAAATGGTTTTCAAGAAGAAAGAGCAGTAAAATACTGCACTTTTTTTGCGTTTTGACGGGCCTTGAGAACTCCTTGAATCCGGCCCTCAGGGCGTTCGGCTGGTGCCGGCTAGCCGGGAAAGATTGCGGAAACGGGGGTTCTCCCTTATAGTAGGGCTATGCGGATGGACCTGCCGGTACGGCGGGAGGCCCAGGAGGCGGTCGGGGAGGTGCTCGACCGCCGGCTCATCCTGATGCTCCTGGGGGGCATTCTTTGCCTCGGGATGGCGCTCGGGCTCGAGCTCTTCCCGCACCTCTCCGCCCGCGATCTCCGTATGGCGACGCTGGCGCCGAGCGAAGGCCGTTCGATCGAGCCGCTCATCCTCCCCGAGTCCCCGGCTTCGCGCGCGCCGCTGAGTTTCGGCGAGCTCATGCAGATCCTCTCGGCCCGCCGCGGCGACCCGGCCGCTCGCCGGTTCTCCGAGGCGTTCATGGCGAACGCCGTCCTGCGGCGCGCTTACGAGCAATCCGCGGCGGGGCCGCCCGCGCGTCCGGCTTCCGAGTTCATGAGCGTGCTGCAGCGCTCCGTCGACTTCGGCGACCTCGTGCGGGCGAACTCGCAGGACCCGGCGTTCCGCGTGCTGGCCGAAAACCTCACGCGCCACCCCGACGTGAACCGGCTCTTGAAGGGGATGCCGACCCAAAGCATGCTCGCCGCCGCCGCCGTGCCGGCGCCGAAGCCCGCGCCTTCGGGCAAGGGTGCCGACACGTTCGGGGCCGAAGAGAAGGGCCGCGCCAGCCCGGTGAGCGACTTCAAAGCGCCGGGGAAGCCATTGCAAGAGAACGGACGTCGTTAGTATCATCCGCCCATGGGTAAAACGATCCTCCTTGTCGAAGACGAGCCCCAGTCCCGCAACATCGCGCAGAACGTCCTGTCCGCGACGGGCTATCGGGTCATCGCCACGGACGCGATCACTCCCGCCTGGCACCTCTTCAGCACCGAGAAGCCGGACTTGGCGATCGTCGACATCAACCTCCCCGACGGAAGCGGTCTGGATTTCTGCAAGAAGATCCGCGCTCATCCGGAGCGCGGCACGACCCCCGTCGTCATCTTGACCGGCCAGTCGGGCTTCGAGACGAAGGTGGAGGGCTTTCAGGCCGGCGCCGACCAGTATCTCGTGAAGCCCGTGCCGCCCCAGGAGCTCGTGCTGTGGGTCGAGGCGCTGCTGCGCCGCCTTTCGCTCGACACCGAGGAAGGGGACACCCTCAAGGCCGGCGACTGCGAGATCCAAGTCAAATCCCACATCGTGAAGTGGAAGGGCGCCGACATCACCAATCTCACCGGCAAGGAGTTCGACCTCCTGTGGTACCTCGTGAAGAACCGGCCGAAGGTCCTCAGCCGCAAGCAGATCCTCTCGAAGCTCTGGCACACGATCACCGTGGACCACGTCGTCGACACGCACCTGACGAACCTTCGCAAGAAGGTCCCGCAGGAGCTGTCCGACAAGATCCAGACGATCCCCGGCAAGGGCTTCCGCTTCCTGGAATAACCTACTTGCGCCGGGGAATTCCCGGGCTCATACTTTCCGAGCCATGGACGACGCCTCCCTTTCCGGCGAGACCCTCCGTCAGGACGAGAAACAGGCCGAATCCTCGCGCCGCCTCTCCGGCCGCGAGGGCGCGCGCCAGGATCCCGACGCCCCCAGGATCGACGGCTACACGCTGACCGCTAGGCTCGGCGCCGGGGCCTACGGCGAGGTGTGGAAGGCGTGGCAGAAGCGCACCGGCAAGTGGGTCGCGGTGAAGGTGTTCCCGCGGCGCCACGGCGTCGACTGGCTCCTCTTGCAGCGCGAGGTCGAGCGCTTGATCAAGCTCGACAAGCATCCCCACGTCGTCAGCCTCCTCGACGCGGACCTCACCGGCGACCTGCCCTATTTCGCGATGGAGTACATGGAGGGAGGCGCGCTCACCCGCTTCGTCGATTCGAAGAACCGCGCGACGCCCGAGCAGGCGGCCGAATGGGCGGAGCAGATCGCCCATGCGCTCTGTTACGTGCATACCAAGGGCGTTCTCCACTGCGACTTGAAGCCGGCGAACATCCTGCTCGACGATCAGGGCCGCGTGCGCGTGGCGGACTTCGGCCAGTCGCGCATCGTCTCCGAGTCGACCGGCGCGCTCGGCACGCTCTACTTCATGGCGCCCGAGCAGGCGCTCACCTTCAAGCAGAACGAACAGCTCTGCCCCGACGCGAGGTGGGACCTCTTCGGGCTCGGCGCCACGCTTTACGCGGTGCTCACCGGCCGCGCCCCGCACGAGGACCAGCTCAAGTCCGAGCTCGAAAAAGCGGGGAGCCTCGATGCCCGGCTCGAGGCCTACCGCAACGGCATCCGCAAGGCCGCGGTGCCTACGCTTGACGTCGACGAGGATCTCGCGGCGATCGTGCGCGGCCTGCTCGAGCCCTGGCCGGAGAACCGCTACGCGAACTCGGGCGCGCTCCTCGCCGATCTCGCCGCTCGCCGCGAGTCGAAGCCCATCTCGCGGCTCTCGTCCGGCTTCCTCTATAAGGCGCGCAAGTTCGTCCGCCGCAACACCGCGGCGACGGGCCTCGCCGTCCTGCTCGCGGCCGCGATCGGCCTCGGCACCTCCACCGTATTCCGGCAAAACGCTCAGCTCGAAGCCGAGCTCGGCAACGCCTACGCGCTGCGCGCCCGCGCCGCTTCCGACAAAGGCGACGACGCCGCGGCCGCGGTATTGTTCGCCCGCGCGAACGCGCTGCACCCTTCGGGCCTCTCCCGCCGCAGCGCTCTCGCCCATCTCTCGGTCCTCGAGCGCCCGCTCAACGTATGGAGCCTGGCCGGGCCGATCGACGCCGTCGCGTTCTCGCCCGACGGCTCGAAGATCGTGGCGGGCGGAGAAAGCGCGGACCCGTTCGTGATCGACGCGAAGACGGGCCGGGTGTTCGGGCCGACCAAGAAGCCGGGGCTCGTCTCGCTCGTGGTGGCGGGCTTCCTCGGCGGGCCTCCCGACGGGTCGCTGCCCGCGTCGTTCTCGAAGGACGGCACCAAAGCCTTGGTCTACTCGGGCGGGAAAATCGACGTGCTCGACGCCCAGACCGGGTCGGTCCTCGCGTCGTCGATCGGTTCCGCCAGCGCGCGCTTCACCGAGGCCGGGAAGATCCTGCTCAGCGGAAGACAAGACAGCCGCGGCGACGTCGTGGAAATCGACGCGGCGACGGGCAAGCCGACGGGGATCCGGTTTCATCACCCGATCGAAAAGGAATCTTGGACCTTTCCGACCTTCGGGGTGAGCCCCGACGGGAAAAAGGTGGTGACGGCGCTCAATGGCCGCTTCCTGCTCCACGACGCCGCGACCGGAAAGGCCTTGGGAGCGCCCGTCCGCTACAACGCGGAGACCGGCTTGATGATCGCGCCTCTCGAGGTTATGTCGTTCATGCCGCTCGGAAATCAGCTGCTTTCGACGACCTGGAACCGCGTGGCGCTCATAGATCCGGCCACCGGCAAGACGATCGGAAAGCCGATGCGCCACGACGGTCACATCACCGCGTGGGGCGCGAGCCCCTCGGGGGCCGAAATCTACACGGCGGGCGAAGACGGGCTGCTGCGGAAATGGTCCGCCTACCAAGTGGGCGACTCCGAGCCGGGACATCCCGTGGACGCCCCGATGCGCCATGGCGCCCCCATCACGGCGCTCGCGATCGATCCGAACGCGAGCTACCTCGCGACCGCCGGCAAGGACGGCGTCGCGCGCCTTTGGAGCGTGCGTTCGGGAGGGTCGTGGTCTCCTTGGGGCCGGGCGATGGTGCATGGAGGCCAGATCCTCTCGCTGGCGTTCTCCCAAGACGGCAAGTTTTTGGCTACGGGCGGAAGGGACGGGACCGTGCGCTTGTGGGCGGTGCCGTCGGACCCGGGCGGCCGGACCGAGGAGAAGAACTACGCGCACAACTCCACGTTGTCGCTGGAGACGATGCGCTATGCCGGAGAACAGGACGGTTTGTCCATCTACGAGGCTCCCTCGATGAAGCCGGTCGCCGAGAGCCTGCTGCAGGGCCGCATGGGGGTCCTCGACCCGGTGTTCTCGGGAGACGGAAAGCGGCTTGTGTCGTCCGCTCGTGGGACGGTGGAGGCG